>QCUA01000017.1 GCA_003210915.1 Prochlorococcus sp. AG-676-L21
AATCAGTCAAAGAAAGCAAAGCAACAATCTTTAGAAATTTAAAATTATTATTCTTTTTATCATTGTCTGATTCTTGAGTGTCGGACTCGCTGTTAAAAAACACATTAGATATAAATAAATAAATAAGATTAGAAACTGCTGGTTACATTGCTATATTAATTGTTGGGATAAAGCTTCTTCTAAATACATTAATTACTGAGACAATTCTTCCAGATTATTATTTTTATATTTTGATATTAATTTCTTTCATTTGGGGTTTGTCCAAAAGGGATCAAATAATTTAGTCTGAAAAATTTTCTCCAATTACAGGATTTAATTGTTGTATCAATTGATTTTGGCTGGATACTTTTTTACCTTCTAGTTTTGCTTCTAATAAAAGAATTGGATCAGTTTTTGTTGTTATGATAATTCCTACATTCTTTATAAGTCCAATAATTACTCCGGGCTTTGATACCTTAATTAAAATATTATAATTTTTATTGTGAATTTCATCCATTGTTAGGATCTTTATTTTTATTATTTTGAGGTTTTTCCTTTTATAAGTTGTATTGGCTCTTGGGTATAAGGCATTTATTTTTCTATAAATATCAGTTGAAGAATTTTCCCAATTTATTATGTAATCTAATTTGTTAATCATTCTTGCATATTTTAATTCTCGTGGAAAATCTGTTTGTTTTTTAAGTAAAAGATTAATATCTCTATTTTTATTTTGATCTATATCTGATATTGCTCTCAAAAATAACTCTGATGATAAATCACTTAATTTTTTAGTTAAGGTTTTAAGATTATCATTATTCTCAATTTTAATTTGTTTTTCAACTAATACGTCCCCAGTATCTAATCCTTCTTCCATTTTCATTATTCCTACACCAGTTATTTTGTCTCCCTCTAATATTGACCATTGAATTGGTGCAGCACCCCTCCATCTTGGAAGTAGTGATGCATGTGCATTCCAAGATTTGTATCTAGGAATATCTAATATTGCTTTGGGTAATATCTTTCCATATGCAATTACAAAAAAAAGATCACAAGATAAATCTTTAAGTCTGCTAATAAATTGAATATTTTCCTTTATTGTTTCTGGTGTAAATACTGGAATATTTTCCTTAGTAGCATATTCCTTCACTGGTGATGATATTAACTTATTACCTCTAGATCTTTTTTTATCTGGTTGTGTAATTACAGCAACAATATCATGTTCTGATTTCTTTAATACTTCAAGACTTTTAACTGAATATTCAGGCGTACCCCAAAATATAATTCTCACTCGTCACCGGTTATAGATAATTCATTAATCCATACATGTGGAGAAATTCCACTGGTAGTTAATTCTTTTTCATTTTCAATATTTATTATATTTTTTAGAAGATACTTTATATCTCCTGCTACAGTTGCTGATTCAATTGAACGTTTTTCCCCATTTCTATAAAGCCATCCTTCAAAAGGAAGAGAGAAGGAACCTTGACTAGCTTTAACTCCTGCATGAATTGCGTTTAATTCTTCAATATATACAAAATCTCCTTGATAAATTGTGTGTACCAAAGACTTGTTTAAGTCCGAACATTCATTAGATTTTTCAATTACTAACCAATCTGGAGAAACTGATACTTTTGAGCCAAGTCCAGCATGCCCTGTGGGTATGGTATTAAAAATTTTTGCTGTTGATTCCGAATGCAGAAAGTTTTCTAATTTACCTTTATTAATTAACATTAGTTTTTTTGTTGGAGTCCCTTCACCGTCGAATGGTGCAGAAGATATATTTTTATCATTCAGCCCATCATCATAGATATTCAAAGCTGGAATTGAAATCAATTCACCTATCGAGTTTTTATCTGAGAGACTTACACCGTCAATAATACTTCTAGCATTGAAGATAGAACTAAATGCATTCATTAGCGTTAGAAATGCTTCAGGTGATAGACAGATTAAATACTTATCTGTTTTTATTGATGAGTAATCTAAATGTGCAATTGTTTTCTTTGCGGCCTCTTTGATACAGGATTCAATATCAATGTCTTCAACACCGTATCCTAGTTTAACTGAACCTGAACTACGAGGTTTTTTATCTTTTTCTTCTGCTCTCGCATATAAATATATAGCAGCTTGACTTTTACTATAATTTCGAAATGCCCCATCACTGTTGGCGTATATTCTTTCATAAAAACTTTCTGACAATCCGTTGTAAGGAATAGATTTAATAGCCTCATGACTATCGATTAGCTTTGATTCCGCCTCTCTGAGAATTTTAAGCAGCTTTTTTATTCCTAACGGATTTTTTTTATCAACTTCTTTTACATGTATAGGATCTTTGGCTAAGGGAGAAAAATCAGTAAATTCATTTTTGTTCCCAAATTCTGAAGCAATATTTGCTTGTCTTAAAGCTTTTTTAATACCTGTTTCACTAAGATCACTTGTGGTTGTGATACCAACTAGGTTGTCTTTATTCCAAACTCTTAAAGTTATGACCTGTTTTTGAGATGCTTTTAACTGTTTCGCTGCTCCTCTATCAACTTGAACAGAATAATCATTAGAAAAACTAGCACCGTAATCCCATTTATCAATGTTTAATATATTTGCAGCCGTTGATATTTGAGTTGTTATTTCTGTAGGATTCACTTTTATCTCCCACCTACTGTTATGGAATCGACTTTAATATGTGGCTGACCTACTGTTACATTAACGCTTCCGCTGACTGAACCACAAAAACCAGGAGCTAACTCTAAATCATTTCCACACATAGATATTTTTGGCATTACTTCTTTCGCGTCACCTATTAATGTTGCTCCTTTTACTGGTTTAGTTAATTTACCGTTCTTTATTAAATAACCTTCCTCAACAGCGAAATTAAATTGGCCTGTCGCTCCTACACTTCCACCACCCATTGACTTACAGTAAAGGCCATCGCTAATACTATTTATTAATTCTTCTTTAGTGAATTCACCTTTAGCTATATAAGTGTTTCTCATTCTTGATGCAGCAGCGAATGAATAATTTTGCCTTCTACCACTACCGGTTCTTTTGTGACCAGTCCTTAATTCACCAGCCCTGTCAGAAAGAAATTTCTTTAATATACCATCTTTAATAAGTATTGATTTTTCTGGTTCCATTCCTTCATCATCAATAGATAATGATCCGAAAGACCCTTCAGAAATGCCCTCATCTATTGCCGTCACAGATTCGTGAGCTATTTTTTCATTCAACTTATCACTAAATGGAGTTGTTCCACGTTCAATTTGAGTTGTTTCAAGTAAGTGCCCACAAGCCTCATGAAATATTACACCACCGAATTTATTAGCTAATACAACTGGCATTTGTCCAGCCTGAACATAATCTGCATACAACATATTCATTGAACTTTCATAAACTTCATTTGAAGCTTTTTCATGATCCCATAATCTAAATTCATTAGGGATTCCATGCGATCCAAATCTTCTACTACCGTTCGATCTATATTGAGCGTCATTAGCAATTATGTTAAGTCCTACCGTTTGATGCAGTCTTATATCAGTAGCGTAAGTTCCATCACTTGAAGCTATTATTACTTCCTGCCAATTTCTTGCATAACTACCTTTTCTAACAACTACTTTTTTATCCTTTTTTAATGATTTAGTGCTAAGTAATAATTTTTCGCTTACTTCATTTATTGTTGGTACTTCATTCAGCCAATTAATTTTTGACTTACTATAGTCTTTTAGTATTTCAAGTCCATTAAAAATTAATTTATTAGTTTTTTTAGAGATATCTAACATTTCGATTGCTTGAGAAATAGATCTCATTAATCCATGTTTCGACAAGTCATTAGTACTCACAAACCCATCTCTCTTGTCTTTAAATATTCTTATTCCAGCTCCTTTGCTGAATGATGGACTAACATTTGTAATAAAATCTTCTTCTGCGAGAACACTTGAATTATCAGAGTTTTCAATAAATAATTCTACAAAATCAGCACCTAGGGATATGCCATAGAAAATGACTTCTTCAAGAAGTTTTTTATTACATTCACCAAATCTAATTTCGGAAGATTTAATACTCGCAGATACCATTTGAATCTTATAACTTTAGCTCTTTGTTAAGATCAGATTATCTAATTGATGGTTGAAAATCTTCACTTTCAAGAGGTTTTAATAAGTATAGTCTTATCAGTTGATAACCGTTTGAAATAAAGATGGGTAATTTAGATAATACTTTAATTACATTTGGACTTTCTTTCTTATCTATCTCTGATAAGCGAGTACCATTCTCAACTATTCTGTCTAATCTTTTGTAAAAAGATTTATCATATACATTTAAAACAACAGGAAATACTTTGGCTGAAGTTTCATTTGTTTTGTTAATAACAAATTGGTCATACTCTCTAGCGTTTAAACCTAGTGCTCCATAAAAATCTCTTTTGGTCCCAAGATCTCTTATGTACATAGTTGCAAAAACAGCTAGTAGAAAAAACCTAGACCATAATTTAGAAACTATAGGATGATTATTTAAAAAATATCTAAATCTATGGTAATAATCAAAAATTGGATGTTTCAGGGTATAACCAAAGATCTCAATTTTCTGGCTTAAACTTTTAACCGTTCGAGGTTGTGCTTTCATTAATGCATCAAAGAAATCTCCATGCCTATTTTCATCTTGACACCAATTTTCAAAGAAATTAAATAATGGAAAAATTTTACCACTAGGATTTTTTTCAAGGTGCCTATAAATTGCTATATATCTCCAGTATCCAATTTTTTCAGATATGTAAGTAGCATAAAAAATTGCTCTTGGAGCAAAATAAGTGTAATCCTTGTTGGCTGTTAGAAATCCTAAATCTAACTGTAATCCGAAGTCATTCATTGACTTATTCAAAAATCCCGCATGTCTTGCTTCATCCCTCGCCATATGAGCAAAACATTCAGCAAGAAGTGGATTCTTGTCTTTTATCCTTTTACTTAATTCTTTGTATAAGAGAAAGCCTGAAAATTCTGAAGTACAACTTCCTTCCAGAAAATCTACAAAAAGTTCCCTGGTTTCAGCATCTAATTTATCTGCCGCCCCCTCAAATTCTTTATTTCGTACAAAGTGATGCCTATTGTAATCTTTTCTAAATTCTTCACATATTGCCTCCAATTCATCTTCATTAATGGATAAATCCATTTTTTCCATAGCTTCAAAATCAGTCGTATAAAAATTTGGAGTTAATATCGTATCTTTTGCAATATCCTTCCCTCTATTAACAGATTTTTTATTATTTGATTCAATAGTTTGTTGTGCCATTTTCTCTATTTCACTACTACTATTATTTACTATTTATTGTATTTTTGAGTAAAAAGTTAACTAGGTGTTATTCTTTCATTTTTTTAATTAATACCAATTAATTTTTGTCCATTTAATCTTTGCAGAATTCTAGAGATAATTAATTTAAGGGTTATTCTTTTTTCATCTATTAAAAAAGATTCAATTACACTTGGTTTTTGATCAGATTTGCATAATGAAATACTTTTTAACGAGCTTATATCGTCTTTTTCAAATGATAACCAAAAGTTGCAAATGTCTTTTATTTCGCAAAAAATAACCCAGCATTTATCGCCAGCAATTGGTCTTGATGTGTTTTTTAAATTTATATCTGCAACTTCTAATCCTCTTACTTTAAATTCCTGAATTATGGAAGGTAATAAATGATCATTAATAAATTCATTAAAAGGTTTTTTTTCAATAGGAAGTTCCTTTGTTGGTTTTATTTTTAACGGTATTGAATTTTCGTTGCCAACTTTTTGTTTATTAGAATCTTGTGAATTTGTATTAATTAATGTAGATGTTTCTTTTGGACTATCAATATCAATAATATCCTTTTTTAAAGGGTCATCTTCCCTTTTAATACTTTCTTCTATCGATTCAAGATTTTCTTCCATATCAACAATTTAATTTTATTTTAATTATAAATATAATCTAACCTGTTTTATCAATATTTAAAATTAACCATATTTTTACCACTCAGATTCATTATTGTTCCAATCATCATCATATTGTGAATTATTAATGTTCTGGTTTCTATCTTTTAATTCATTCTCACCATTATTTTTAATAACACGATAATTAACAGAAATTGTGGGTTGAGGCTCTCGTAAATCTCTCTCAGGAGCAGTATCGTTTGGCAGTACATTATCTTCTCTTTTTACTGAATAATCAACATCATCGATTGTTTTATCATCTCCTTTAAATATAGTTTTAGTTCTGATGTTATTGCTTAGTGTTTTGTTTAATAGAATACTCATACATATACCTGAAAAACAGGAAATAAATATTAATCTGCCTATACTTACATCTTGAATATTCCAAATTAAATATCTAAAAGAAGTTTTTTGTCTATTATTTATTAACAATAAAAATTGTATACTTACAATTAAAAAAATAATTATTATCAAATTCTTTTTTTTATTATTCATTTTAAATATAAATTATTTTTGATATTTTAATGGAATTTTAAGTACTAATAATAGATTTTTGATCTCTAAACTAGTTCAAGATCTATTTGATATTTTAGTATATCAACTTTAATAATTTTGATATCTATTACATCACCTATTTTGTATGATTTTTTTGACTTTCTTCCAATTAATAGGTTTTGTCTAGATCTATATTCATACCAATCATTATTAAGTGTACTCACATGTACTAAGCCCTCAACATATAATTCTGGGATCTCTACAAAAAGTCCGTAACTTTGGACTGTCATTATTAACCCACTATATTTATTTCCTAGAAACTTTTCTGCTTTTCTTACTTTTTTTATATTTATCATATTAGATTTAAACTGTCTAACTTTATTCTTGTATTCATTAATTTTATCTATTATTAGCTTATTAAAAATTAAATCCATATTTTTTAAAGCTGATGAATTATATATACTCCAATTAACCTTTTTCCAAGAATCTTTTTCCATAATATTTATAAAACTTCCACCACTATTTTTATTTCTTTTTCCATTAATTATCATATTATAAATATTATATTGATTAATTAAATTAGTAAAATCAAAAGATGGTAATGTCCAAGGTGAGATAATATTTTCAGAATCATTTATAGATTTATCTTTAGAAATTAATGTTACTTCATTATCCTTTACAACATTAAATAATATTTTATGCAAGATTCTTTTTTTATTAGCATCACTGCATAACTCAACTAATTGCTTAAATGATAGAGTCCCATTTTCATTAAGTTCGATATTACTTTCAATTAATTCTGAATTTTTGATAATTTCAGAGACATTTATATAATCTAATTTTTGAGAAATATATGATGCATTATTTAATCCATAATTATTTGAATGGTTGAACCATATTGAATTTGCCTCGTATAACAAAGGAGAAAGATAAGTTTGGATGTCACTCTTATTTAATGGTTCAAAATATTCCTTTGAGAAATCAGCTGGGTTGTGAATTAATTGTTCTTTTAGAGACTCAATATTATTATTTGACTTAGGTAACTCAATTTTTCCATTAAATAATTGTTTCTTTCTAAATTCATTTGAAATTTCAATTATTTTCTCTAAATCTTCTATGTATTCTTTAATTGGTTTAAGTATTCTTGAAGTGACTCGACCATTTCTTTTTCTTGTTAGAAGAGCCTCTATATGTTGATTCTCGACTAAAAGAGAACATTTCACCTTTGTTAAGTGGAACGACCAATTAATTATTTCATTTTCACTATTAATTTCTATACACAAACTAATAGCATCATTTATTTCGTTTGCGTTAAATTTTGCAGCATTACTTATTTCATCACTAAGGTAGTTTTGCCATTTGTCCAGTATGGGAAATGACTCAAATCTATCAAAGAAGATTTGTAAGGATTTCTTATTGCTTAGATCTAATCTTTCTGCAATTGTATTGGTGTGTACCCATAGTTTATAAGTATTGTTTTTATATTTGTCTATTTGAAAAATTGGTAATATTGGTGAATTTTCAGTTTCCCAGCTTTTGAACATGTATGAATTTTTGGTTGATAGATCTAGTCTTTGTTGTTGATTTCCAACAGTAAGCTTTGGATTTTGAAGGTTATAAATTCTATGAATATTACTTTTAGATAATACGAAATCTGTATCAAGCTTTTCATTATTATTTAATTTTAATTCCTTTATGACATGACCAATACCTTCTCGTTGGGCAATTGGGAATAAGTCAATTTCTATTTTTACTATATTTTTATTATCAAAATTATATTTATATTTTTCATCGTTTTTTGGAAGCTTTATTTTTGCTAGAATTCTGTCATCAATAGGTATTCCATATACTTCATCATTAATTATTTCGACTTTTGCCAACAGTATTTGATTTGTCCTTTCAAGTATGCAATCAACAACTCCTTCTGGTGATCTTCTTCTTACACCTTCTTTGATTATTCTTACTAAAACTTTATCTCCATTCCATGCATAGTTAAGTAAATTTTCTTTTATGTAAATATCTTCTTCGTTATTTTCTCTAACTGCAAAGCAAAAACCTTTACTACTGCATCTAATTTTAGCAACTAAATGATTACTCTCTTTGACGTTGAAATATTCATTATCTTTATTTTTATTTATTATTTCAAGTTCTTCTAATGCTCGCAATGCTATATCTAATTTGGCCTTGTCTGTTTTTTTTGATAATTTTAATAATCTGCATAATTTCTTATATTCCAAACCTTCTTCTTGGTTTAAATTTTCAATTATTGAAGAAGTGGAAAACATAATATCTTTTATTTTTTAATTAGCACATAGAATATATATATTCATATTATATCTTTCTTTCTACTCAAAAAACGATTTAATATTTCATTCATTGTTATCATTTTCGATTGAAGTAAATGAATTTATGAAAAGTCTAATACCAATAATAAAAAAGGTTATAGATGCGATCGATTTTAAAATGATTTCAGGTACAAAATTTGATATTGATCCACCTGCGAGGGCTCCTACTAAGCTTGCTAAAACTAGAGCTGATGAGGAACCTAAAAAAACCGCTAGAGGTTTATTGGATGTCCCACTCATTGTTAAAGTAGCTAATTGCGTTTTATCACCTAGTTCGGCAATAAATATTGTTATGAATGTTGATAGTAGTAAACTTAAAATCATTTATACTAAAGTTTTTAATATGTCATAAGCTAAAAATATACTTATGATCATCATTAATAAACCTGTAAATAACGCAAATTTGTTTGGAGATATTTTATTTGACAACCATTTTCCAATTAATACACCTACTAGGCTAGAACTTATTAAAGCCATTGAACTTCCTATAAAAACAATAATTGGTTTTCCAGATTCTGCAGATAACATTAAAGTCGCTATTTGAGTTTTATCTCCCAATTCAGCGATAAAAATAGTAGTAAAAGTTGTTATAAAAATAGATGAAAAATTCTTTTCAATATTATTGTCTTCTTTTTCTAGGTTTATATTCATTTTTTTGAAACAGCAGATTTAAAGTCCTTCATTTGTTCACTTTTTCTTCCATAAATAGAAGATATATGTTGTGTACAACAATCAATTAAGAATTTATCACCATTTTTTAAATACTTTTTGAATGATGAAGAAAATTCATTTACACGGCAGAAATGTGGTCTTGATTCATAAATCATGCATTTTCTGCTTGATTTATCCAGATATTTACACCATCCGTCTTTGCTTTTCATGGATTTTATTAATGCTATATCCTTATTACTAAGTATCCCTGATAAGTTATCTCTATCAGTTAAATCTAATTGGCAACAAGCCCCACAATTTTCTATACAACTCCATGACTTCATAATTTAATTCAATCTTGTAACGTATTGGTACAGTTGAAAGGTTTATTTGTAAAAATAGTATCACATCATTTAATTATTCACATGGCAACACTTATTCCTCTAGCCGTAGTTGCATTAGCTGGACCTGCAATAATTGCGCTTGTTTTTTTTCGCAAATAATAAATATTCATTAATTCTTAGTGACTTACCTTGAGGGTGTTTATTGGGATTTAGATGGAACAATTGCTAATACTGAATTAGAAGCTCATTTGCCAGCTTTCAATTTTGCTTTTAATGATTTCAATCTTAATTGGAATTGGGATAGATCTACATATTTAGACCTTTTAAAAATAAATGGAGGTAAAAATAGAATTTCTTATTATTCAAAGTTAATAAATAAATCTTTGAATAATAAAGAAGTAAAAGAAATTCATGAACGAAAACAATATCATTATATTAATTATGTAAAAAAAAATGATGTAGTATCACTTAAAACAGGTGTTTATAGATTAATTAAGGAACTAAAGAAAAAAAAAATAAGACAATTTGTAGTCACTTCTAGCTCTAGGAATCAAGCCAAACTAATAATTAATCAATTATTTATAGAATTTAATCCATTTGAATTTATTATTTCAAGTGATGATGTTCACTTTCATAAACCAAACCCTCTACCTTATTTAAAAGCGATGAAATTAAGCGGTATTAAATTTAATAAATCTATAGTTTTTGAAGATTCTATTCCTGGGATTAAATCATCTTTAGCAGCTAAATTACCCACTATTTATGTTCCTTCAAATATACCTGCGGTTATTGAGAAGGATATGAATTTAGACTGTTATGTTGATAGTCTGGGAAATGAAAGTTGTAAGGCTAATGTTATTAAGGGACCTGAACTTAATAATAATTATGTTGATTGCGCTTATTTGGAAAAATATTTGATGACATTTTAAAATGCAAAAAACAAAATTTTCAAAAATTAATGATCAATTTAATAATTTATTGTTTGGTTTTTTAAGCTCTTCTTGGAAATCAAAAACTATTAATGTTATTTCTGTATTGACAGGTTATTTTTTATTTGCAAATTTTGCTACAAAATTCATATCTGAAGGTAAAAATGAATTAATAATGGTTCCCATAATAATATTAATTATTGAACTTATAATTAGAATTAAGCCACCTGCTGGTTCTAGTTTCTTTAACTTGTGGTCAATAATTGATAAGGCTCGAATTGGAGCAACTTATGCTGTGATACTTGAGGCTTTTAAACTAGGTTCTTAGCTAAATTATTCTTCACTTTCCTCTTCTTCGTCAATAGGATACACAAATCCTTGTGCTTTACCTGTTAAAACAGATTTACCTAGTGACATTGCTTTTTGAGCAGCTAATGCTGCTTTACCTTTCCAAACAGCATGTCGATGATTTCTCTTGCTCTTTGATTTTTTCTTCTTTGGAACAGCCATACGAATTTCTTATATCCTTCTATTAATATAACCTTTCAGTGGTTATCTCTCAAATATTTGAGTATATTTGTTTTAAATAATGCAATTCTTAATCTGAGCTTTTAAGCTTTAGTTATTATATTTTATTGAAGATTAGTGTTCTTTAAATCAAATTTCTCATATTCAGATTCTAATAAGAGTTATTCTGATCTCTTATTAGAATTAGATTCGGGGAATATACAATCTATATATTTCTATCCTAGAAAAAGGGAAATAGATGTTTTGTATAAGAATGGGAATAAAGAAAAAATACCTATACTTTATAACGACCAACTTATCCTTGAAAAAGCATCAGAAAATAATGTTGACCTAACCATTAATAACAGTCGTAAAGAATCTTCAGCAGCCAATTCGTTTGCATCAGTTGGCCTTTTTTTGATTTTTATAATAGCCATTGTTTTAATATTGAAAAGTACTTCAAAACTAGCCTCAAAAGCTTTAGGTTTTGGTAAAAATAAATCAAAATTTGTCACCATTGATGATGTAGATACACGATTTGATGATGTTGCTGGTGTTCCTGAAGCCGCAGAGGAATTAAAAGAGGTTATTAAATTTCTTAATGAACCAAAAAAATTTACTGATCTTGGAGCAAAAGTTCCTAAGGGTGTTCTTTTAATTGGTCCTCCTGGAACTGGTAAAACATTATTAGCTAAAGCTATTGCAGGTGAGTCCGGTGTTCCTTTTCTCTCTATTGCCGCATCAGAATTTGTTGAACTATTTGTTGGTGTTGGTGCAAGTAGAGTTAGAGACTTATTTGAAAAAGCAAAAGAAAAGTCTCCTTGCATAATATTTATAGATGAAATTGACTCTATTGGTAGACAAAGAGGTTCGGGGATCGGAGGAGGTAATGATGAAAGAGAACAAACCCTTAATCAGCTTTTAACAGAATTAGATGGATTTGCAGATAATTCTGGAATAATTGTTATTGCTGCCACAAATAGACCAGATATCTTAGATTCAGCTCTTTTAAGACCGGGACGATTCGACAGAAAAATTGAAGTCATGTTGCCTGATCTAGATGGTAGAAAAAAAATACTCTCAGTTCACTCTTTATCTAAACCTCTTGCAAAAGATGTGGATTTGTCATATTGGGCTACAAGAACAGTAGGTTTTTCTGGCGCTGACTTAGCAAATTTAATGAATGAAAGTGCTATACATTGTGCTAGGGAAGATTCTAAATTAATTACTTATTCTCATATAGAAAATGCTTTAGATAAAGTTACTCTTGGTCTTCGTACTTCAATAATTTCTTCTCAAAATATGAAAAAGATTATTGCATATAACGAAGTTGGACGTGCAATTGTTTCAGCGGTTAAAAATGGTGTTGATTCAGTAGATAAAATAACAATTCTTCCGAGATCTGGATACATAGGAGGATATACGAAAATTAATCCAGACGAAGATATCGTTTCAAGTGGATTAATTTCAAAGAAACTATTGTTATCTAAAATTGAAATAGCATTGGCAGGAAGAGCTGCTGAAACAATTGTATACGGTAAAAATGAAATTACTCAATGTTCATTTAATGATATATCTTATGCAACAAGCATTATTAGAGAGATGGTAACTAAATATGGATTTTCCATAATAGGTCCTCTATCTCTTGAAGATGGAGGAGAAATATCGATTGGAGATGGTTTTGTTAGGAATAAATCTTTAATAGCTGATAACACTTACTCCAGAATTGATAATGAAATTATCAATATTTCTAAAATTTCTCTAAATAATGCCATAAAAATTATCAGTAATAATCGCGTTTTATTAGAAAAACTAGTTGAACTTTTATTGATCAAAGAAACAGTTGAGAATAATACTTTTAAAAAAATAACTTTTGATTTATTAAAAGTGTGATTAAATATATTTAATTTATATAAAACATTTTTCCTTGATAATAAAATTTAGTCTATTAAGACTATCCATAATAATTTTATTAGTAATACTTTTTCCTTTGGTTCAAAAACAATGGTTAAATTTATACTTGTTTGATATTAATAATTTATCTATTTATAAACTTTTATATTATTTAAGTGGATTAATTGCCCCTATTCTTGTAATAATAAATTCTTTAAATAAGTTTACTTATTATAAATTTAATTTTCATAAAAAGAATAATAATTATTCTGATATTAGTGGTAAATCTTTATTCATAGTAACTCTAGTAATATTAATTATACTTTCAATTCTTATATCAAATTATATTTTTATAAATTTAAAAATTATTTTGAATTTATTAATGAGTAATAATGAATATTTAGTTCATTATGATATTGATAAACAAATCTTATTTGTTGTTATTATTTCTATTTTCTTAATATTTAAAAAAACTAAGTTTCTTCTAAAAAAAATAACATTAATAAATTTTTTTATATTTTCTATTATTAATTGGTATTCACACATTAATAATTCTTCTTTAAATGATGTGATTCCATTTTATATTTTAAAATTTGAAAATATAAACTTTGTAAATATAGTCTTCCTTCTAGCTATTGAAACAATGTTTTATCTTTGGTCATACATCTCTTATAACTCTTATCTAAGTGATTGGAACGTCCCAAGACCATATAAGAAGGAGGTCACACCAATCTTTAATGTTATTATTTTTTATTTATTAGTTCTATTATATTATTCAATACTTTTTAAATAGAAAAGGTACTGAATTAATTATTTTTTTTTAGACTTAAAGGGCAGAAAAATATTCTTTACTTCCTTTTGGATCTTCTAACATTGTTTTCTCTCCTGGAGTCCAATTCGCAGGGCAGACCTCATCTGGATTAGCGGCTACGTACTGATAACCCTGAAGTATTCTTATTGTCTCATCAACATTTCTTCCTACTGGTGCTTTATTAACTGTTGTGTGCATTACAATTCCTTCTGGATTAATTAGAAATAGACCTCTATCAGCTTCGCCATCATCATTAAGGACGTTGTAGGCTTGGCAAATTTCTCTTTTCAAATCAGATACCAATGGATAGTTAATATCACCTATACCTCCTTCATTTCTTGGGGTTTGAATCCAAGCTAGGTGGCAATGTTTACTATCTACAGATACGCCTAAGACTTCAGTATTTAAGTCTGAGAATTTATTAAATTCATCACTGAAAGCTGTAATTTCTGTTGGACAAACAAAAGTAAAGTCTAATGGATAGAAAAACAAGACAACCCATTTCCCTTTATAGCTTGAAAGGGTAATGTCCTTAAATTCTTGATCATAAACTGCCGTTGCAGTGAAATCTGGTGCTTCTTGACCAACTCTTAAACTCATGAAATTAGTAGTCCTTTTTGAAATAAATTAAGGGCTTTACATACCTTAATTATATTATAATTTTAACGCTTATAATATAGCAAGTAATTCTTTAATATGAATTTATGAAATGGCATCATTCCTTAACAAGAAAATTTACAATAATGAATTATCCTAAATTAATAAAATATCTTAAAAGAGAAATGGTTAAATACCCATTAAAAAGAGATAGTAATAGGAAGAGTAATCATTAATTAATTTTCTTCTCTTTAATAAATATTATTAAAATCTAAATTGCTTATTTAAATCAAGTTTTCAAATCTTTTTCAGACATTTTACAAGTATGGCAAATTACATAGATAGGCTTAAAGCAAAACTTAAAATTAAGAAATTTGATCCTGATCAACCAATCAATGCCTGGTTATTTGTCTTGATATTAAATATTGTCGGTTTTGCTGGATACTTTTATTTAAAAATAAATGATATTCACTTAGGAGAATGACTTCTTTATCTAATCTCTTTTTTAATTGATCTACAAAAATTTTTATATCTTTCGATTCTAGTTAAATCAGGTAATGTCCAAATTAATTCTTTATCAAATAAGGGATCATTCCACTCTTTAAACTCCTCCCTAATTGAATAACTATTTAATTTAGAAAGTTTTTTTGTTCTTTGCTTTAAATGTGTTTTAATTATTTTTAAGTTTGTATTGATATATTCCCTCATAAGAACTAAATAACTATTTCAAATTTAACATTAAATAGGTATATTAAGTTGTTTAGTAAATATCAAACGTTCTGAACTGCTTGAAATAATCCGAATGAATATCCTCCTATTAAAATCCAACCCAATACACTTGATATTATTGTGGATCTCCTATTATGCCTTCTTAATGCATTCTCAATCATTTCGTTGACTTCTTCTCTGCTTATGGATTCAGAGTTTGGCTTTTTATTCATTAATGTTTATAGATACAATAACCGAAATATATTTAAAGTGAGTTTAAACCATTTATTTTATATCTATATTTAGCTAATGGACTTTTTAATGTTATCTCTAAATATTAATATTAGATTTATTATTAATTAATTATTTAAATATTTCCTTGAAGAACTGATTTAAATGTTTTTATCCATTAATATAAAGTAAAATATTAAATTTAAAAGTATTAATTAGTTTAGTATTTTAAATATGAACGTTAATGATGCATCTGTTCTTGAAATGATTAACAGACTTATCGCTGCTGATAGGTTAAATAAAAAACAAATTCTTCAATTAGTAAATCTAGCATCAATTTCTAAAAGTATAAATGAATTAAAAGATAATATAAAATGGGAAGCTTTTAAATCAAAATATTAAAAAAATATAAAGAATTAATTATATGCTGAAAAAATAAATATCATTTAGTAAATCATTAAATATAAAGTGAACTCTAAAAATATGCAAAATAATTTATCACAGAAAGAATTTTTAGAATCTTTGCACGGAATAGATTTTTGCGAAGTAAGCAAGGCTAGCGCTGAAATAATGCTAGAAAGATTTTGCAATGGTAAAGAAATTGATTTTCCTTTTTCTCAATAATTAGTTTTTTTTAACAATCATAATTTCATTCGGAATTATATAAAAATAAGATTGCTTGCCACTATTTTTAATTGTTTTAATAATAAAAAATGTTGATATTACAAAAATTAAAATTAGCAATAAATCTCCCACCAATATTCCTCTGTCCTTTAAATTCATAACATCTTAATAGCTATTAAAATTATAACTGAATTTTTTTTCTATTTTTATTTAATTTTTTTTTACTATATATAAATAATCTATAAAAGGTATGTGATAACCGTTTGACTCCTTATTCTAGTTAATATTTAACTGAGTATTTTCTTGAAATAATTGAAGAAAGATAGTTAATTGTCTATTGAGATTTCGTGAAGAATTAGTGATAAAGTAACTAAATTTTTGTGAGTAATTCTGTTAAAAACTCTCTTTCAGAATATTTAATAACTTTGCCCTTTTAACATAGTTTTCTTCTTCCCATAAACTTGTTGCTTCATCATTTTTAATTGGTTTTGCTTCATAAGCGAAATACCATAGAACAAATGCAAGCGGAATTATTAATATTGGCATTTCATTTTAAGTTGACTTATGTTTAATATAGTGCAACACTTAAAGTATGCAAGTGTCACAATAAATCTTTTTTTATGCCCACGCAAAGAAGAAGAATTGGGTTTTTACCAAGATCGGAAGTTCAAAGCATAATAGACAAAATTTGTAACCATAATAAATTAAGTCAATCAAAAGTAACTGGTATTTTAGTGGAGGAAGCACTTAGATCTAGAGGAATATTAAATAGCTCAATTAAAAAACTATCATTTGATTTTAATTGTAATAGCCTCAATAATACTGAAGTGTTACTAACATCTAATAAGACATTTAACAGTGATTTTCCTAAAGATGCAGATATTATTAATTTAGATGATTCTTCTTTAAATGATGAGGTTCAAATGATTAACGATTTTATAGAATTTAGGCTTTTTAAAAAAATAATGAATAGAAATAAAAGACAAATTAAGTAAAAGTGTCACACTTAATTAAAAGATGTCTCGAGCGTGACTTGAACACGCGACCTGCGGGCTATGAATCCGCCGCTCTAACCAGCTGAGCTACCGAGACATATTTTTATTTTAAATCATGACTTGTCTTAATTACCATTTTTAAAATTTATTTGTTTATAAGCCTCATATATCGCTATTCCACACGCAACTGACAAATTAAGACTTCTAACACCATTAGGATAATTGTTTGATAATGCTACATTAGGCATATATATTGATATTAACGAATCACTAGAACTAATAATTTTATTAGGTAAACCAGTGTCCTCTCTTCCGAATAATAATATATCATCTTCCTGAAATCTAAAGTTTTTCAAATAGACCCCATTTTTTTTGCTAAAGGAAATAATTCGTTGATTTATTTTTGATTCTTTAAATTTTTTAAAGTTAGGATAATTTTTTAATTTTACTAATGGCCAATAATCTAAACCAGCTCTTTTTAAATATTTATCTTCTAATTTAAAACCTAAAGGCTCAATTAAATTTAATGTGATATCAAAAGCAGCACAAGTTCTTGCGATACTTCCTGTATTCTGAGGAATCCTTGGTTCAAAAAGTGAAATTTCCAATTTTAAGTAGGTATTTCAATACTTATATTATCTAGTTTTATAGCTCTACCATTTAATGTAAGCCAATTCTCTAGTGAAATCTTAGTAATTCTCTTTTGAAGATCTCCAAGTCTTTCTATATATTTATTGCCAATTTCATATTCTGATACTAAACTCCAGCCTACTTGCTCTCCAACAATTAATGTTGTTTTTACCCTCATTGCTAAAAGATCTAAAAGCAAACAAATCATTTCTTGCCATTCCTCATCATTTTTATTAATGCTCTCCATGATAAACCCGCCTATCGAATCAATAAGTATTGGACCCTTCTCCCTTTTTAATGTATTAATTAGATTATTGGTCTCAACTAATCCCCACTCCTTTGGCCTTCGTTTACGATGCTGGTTGATTTTTTTTTGCCAATTAATATCTTTGGGTCTTGCATCTGATAATGCTATGTAAGTTATTTTTTTAATTTTTTTTCCTAAAAACTCTGCAAATTCGCTCTTCCCACTCTTTGTCCCACCGGTTATAAATATGATATTAGAAGACTTATTATCCTTAATTTCCATAAATAAATGTTATTTAGAGAAATACCACCATGTTGCTAGAGGTATTATTGTAGCGGCTACTAATAAACCAATAACAATATAAGTTGATGTTGATGAATTCTCTGCATCCACTTCCCTCATAGAATTAAAATTTGGATCTACTACTGGGTTATCAATTGATGATGGCTGACTTTTTTCGTAATTAATAATTGTTTTTTGCTGACCAACTAGAAACAGGTTACCAATTTTATTAAAATTTTCTGCATAAGTTCTTATTGGTAGCGCAATGAAAAGAAAACCTATCATTACAATTGAGAAAAAAGATTTATAAATAGAGTTTTTCATTTTTGTTTTAGGTCAATTATATAATAATAAACTATAAGTCAGAGTTTATTTGATTTAAAAATCAAATATAATTATTGAAAGAAATTTTAAATTCAATTTATGATATCTGTATGAATTTTGATGGTAAAACGTTAATAATTATTGGTTCTATACTATTTTTCTTTCAATTAGGGAATTTTATTTCAATAGATTCAATTACTCCGTCTTTAGAGAGAGCACAAGTTTTATCAGCTGTATCATCTGTAATTATTATATTGATAGGTTTTTTATTTAAACGATTTAGTCCTAACTTTGGAAATAAAGTTGAATTACAAGGAGAGAATAAATTTATATTTGAGCCCGATATCCCTAGGGATATATTAGATGAATTGGCATGGGGTTCAGAGGCAATATTAACATCAACAGCAGCGGCTACAGTATTAATTCATAATGATGGTAAAAATATCTTAAGAAGAGGTATCACAACGAATGATATTTTTAAACCTGGCGAAACTTGTTTGAGATCTTTAAGAGAGATGAAATTAATTTCATTAGCAAACACAAAATTTTATCCAGGAAGAGATGAATTTTTCAGCTTTTGCCCAAGTGTGCCTTCAATCTTAATTATTCCAATAAATAGGAAATCTTTCATTTTAATTGGAGGATGGAGTTCTAGATGTTTTACAAAGTCAGATGAAAAATGGATTAATAATTGGTCCAAAAAAGTAAATAATATATTTTTAAAGAATAGTTTTTAAAAATATATTTTAGAACGAACTCTCTCTTCTTTTGATATGAAATTTACAGATTTAGTGTCAATATTATAGTAGGCATTTTCAGAGTTGATTTCATATCCACTATCATTAGTGCTGCTATTAATTTTATATTTTACAGGATTAAAAAATTTAATTATATTAGTACTTTTTTTTAAAATAGCTTTATTTGAACTTAATGTAATTAAATTATTTTCTAATTTAACATTACCTACTAATAAATACTCGGAATTTTGTATGTTCCAGGTGAAACTATTGGCGGTTAATTTATCATCTTGTTGAATAGTTGTTTTGACTAATACATTACCATCTAATTCTACTAACTTATTATTGTTAGATAATTTTGATTTGTCTGAATTAATTATATATTCTATTTTATTATCTTTGAATAAATTTATTGTTGTTTCTTTAAGATTAAATATATTTCTTTCTTTATTATAGTTTGAATAGGGGCTTTTAATTGAAAGTAATTTTTTTCCTTCCTTAGAAAATATATTCATATTCAAAGTATTAATACTTTGATTTAAATATTTTTCATCTATTCCTTTATTTTTACATCCAAAAATTATTAATGATAATAAGAATATGAGTTTGTACGATCTATTCATATTCAAGCTTTTCTATTATTGGATTTGGTGGGGGTAAAATTGATTTATGTATTAATTTACCCCAATCTAGTTGTTTTCTCCAAGATTCTTTTTCGTTATATAGTAAACCAAGTTGTTGATTAATTTTTGAAGATAAATCAGGTAATAATGGTAATAATAATAAGCCAACTATCCTAGTACTTTCTAAAACATTGTAAATTATATTACTTACGAATGGTATATTATTTTCATCTTTAATTAATGTCCAGGGTTGTTTTTCATTAAGATATAAATTTGTATTAATTGCAAGACTAAGTACTACATTAGCGGCTAAATCTAATTGGTAGGAATTAAAATGTCTAATATAATTTTCAACTGTATTTTTTGCATATAACTCCAGTGTATTATCATTACTGAAGATCTCTTTATTAGGAACCCTATTTTTAAACCATTTTCTTGACATAGAAGAGGTTCTATTTAATAAATTACCAATTGTGTTTGCCAAATCGTTGTTGATGATATCTACAAATCTTTTATTTTGAAAATCGCCATCACTTCCTAATGTAATATCCTTTAGTAAATACCACCTAACAGCTTCTTTTCCATATTTAGATAATAAAATATTTGGATCTAATACATTTCCTAAGCTTTTCCCCATTTTTTGACCTTCCCTAGTAAGAAATCCATGACCAAAAACCTTTTTAGGCACTCTCATTCCTGCGGAAATAAGCATTGCAGGCCAATATACTGCATGAAACCTTAGAATATCTTTACCAATTAAATGAATATCAGCTGGCCAACCATTATTAATTGATTCTTTTAATGAAGAATCCTTCATATCAAGACTTATCGCACTAACATAACCAAGCAAAGCATCAAACCATACATAAAAAGTATGGTTATCAATGTCTGGGACAGATATACCCCAAGATACATTTGTTCTAGATATTGAGAAATCTTTTAAACCTTTGGATACAAAATTAATAATTTCATTTCTTCTTTCTTTTGGTTGTATAAATGTAGGTTTATTTATAAGTTCTTCAATTTGAGATTGGTATTTTGACAACCTAAAAAAAAGATTTTCCTCATTTTTCCATTCCAAATTTTTTTCATGAATAGGACACTTATGCGTTGGTGAATTATCTGGATTATCTTTAAATTCTTCACATCCGACACAATACCAACCTTGTTGAACTCCCATGTAAATATCATCAGATTTTTTTACTCTTTTATAAAATTCCTTAACTATGTTTTCATGTTTTTGAGAACTAGTTCTTATGAATTTGTTGTGTGTTATGTCCCAATCCTTCCAGTTTTGAGTAAAAATATCTGAAATTTCATCACAATGAAATTGAGGCTCAACACCCTTATTACTTGCTGTTCTTTGAATCTTTAGTCCATGTTCATCCACTCCTGTAATAAATATGACATCTTCGCCAGAAAGCCTCTTATATCTTGCTATTGAATCACAAATCAACGTAGTATATATACTTCCTAAGTGAGGCTTATCGTTTACATAATATAATGGTGTAGTAATTACAAAACTCATAATATTTTTTTACTTATATTAACAAATATAAATTGTACAATAAGTCAGTGAAATTATTTTATCTAGTGAATAAACTCTAATAAATTATTATTACTTCTATTAAATCTAACTTTATATATTTTATTAGTATATGTTTCTATAGAAATATATAGTACAATTAAAAGTTCTAATGAATATTCTGGAAAGTAAACTAAGGCTATGCCTTTTTTATTATTTATCCATTTAATAAATATAATTTTATAATATGATTTTTTTTCATTTGTAAAGAATATATTTAAATATTTTAATTTATCATTTTTATAAATATTATTATTTTCTGATTGTTTGATTTTACTTAAATCTATTAATTCATTAATCTTATTATGACTTAATTTCTCAAGATTATTTATATTATTATAAACTTGTCTTTGAACAATTAAATCTAAATATCTTCTTAGTGGTGAAGTACATTGAGTATACTTAACTAGACCTAATGATTCATGTTTATTAGGCTTAGTAGTAATATAACTTTTACCCATATATTGCTTTAATATTGAGTACTTTATATCACTATCCTTGTATCTATCTAATATCGCTGCTGCATCACAATTGATTTTATGTGTTCTGTAGGGAGTAGCTATATTATTTTCAAATAAATATAAACTAGTGACATAACCCATAAGTATCATTGATTCAGATACAATTGATTGAGAAATGCTTTTTTGTATATTATTAATTTCAACCTTACCATTTATAATATTAATTTTATAACCTGGCGTATCAAAAATAATTGCCCCTTGTTTTTTACGATAATTAATACTTTTAAGTAATAAATTTTTGACTTCAACTATTTCAAACTCTTCTTGAGGTTCTAATTCTATAATTTCTTCTGCATCTTCATATATTAATTGATATTTTGGTTTAATTTTTGCCTCTACTATTTCATATTTATTTATTGAGCCATTATCATTAAATATAATTGATGCACTTATTGTATCTGAGATTTTATTTTGTTTTAAATTTGCTTTTTCTATAATTTCAGCTGGCAACATAGGAATATATTGATTAATTAAGTAGAGGCTGCTACTTTTACTTCTTGCATCAATATCAATTTTTGAATCAGTTAAAAATAATTTGCATGGATTACTAATATGTATCCATAATTTCTTTACATTTCCTTCAATTAATTCCAATGAAAAAGCATCATCTACTTCTTTTGGGTTATTAGAATCAATAATAAAAGTTTTTAAATAAGTTAAATCTTTCAAATATTTAATATATTTCTTAAGAAACTATTATTTATAGAACTATCCTTCAGGGTTTACAAATGGCAAAAAAGCAACAATTCTTGCTCTTTTTACTGCCAATGTTAAATCTCTCTGTTGTTTCGAGGTTAATCCAGTCATTCTTCTTGGTAATATTTTGCCTCTTTCAGTTATGAATTTTTTAAGAAGCTCAACGTCTTTATAATCGATTGGGTCACCAGGTTTAATTGGGGATAATTGTTTTTTAAAAATGGAATTTGGCATTGTTTTTCTTATTTAATTTCTTTGTGAATTGTCATTTTGTTTAGATGTGGATTGAATTTTTTAAGTTCTAATCTTTCAGTAGTATTCCTTTTGTTTTTTTCAGTTGTATATCTGGAAACACCATTAGATCTCCTCGGTTCTGAACTTGTTCTAGCTTCAGTACATTCTAAGGTTACGACAACTCTTGTACCTTTTTTCGCCATTTTGAATAATACGTTGTTGTATAATTTTCTATTGTACAACTTCAAGAAACTATTTTGCATATATTTGCTTTTCTTTTAGTATCATTAGACAAAAATAATAAATGAAGGTCTCTCAGAATTGGTTGAAATCCCTTGTAGAAATAAATACTACAGAAGACGATTTATCTGAAAAACTATCAATAGGTGGTTTCGAAGTTGAGTCACTTGTTGATTGTTCAGAAAATGTAAAAGGTATTGTTCTTGGAAAGGTTTTGTCGGTAGTTAAGCATGAGAATTCAGATAAGTTATCTATATGCATTGTTGATATTGGAAGGTCTAATCCTTTACAAATAGTGTGTGGAGCAAAAAATGTAAAGCAAAATATATATGTTTATGTAGCTACTATTGGTACACATTTAAGTGCGATAAATTTAACTATTAAAAAGAGTGAAATAAGAGGTGTTTCTAGCGAAGGAATGATTTGTTCGCTAGAAGAATTAGGAATAGAAGACACTAGTGAAGGAATCGCCATTATTGATGAGGATTTAGCTTTAAATCATAAATTAGGGACATCAGGAGCTGAAATACTTAATCTCAACGACTACATCTACGATTTAGCAATTACTGCGAATAGACCTGATGGAATGTCTGTAGTTGGAATCGCAAGAGAAATATCTGCTCTTTTGGAAACCAAGTTAAACTTTCCAGATTTAAAAACAAAGTATCAAACAAATGTTTATAAAAATTTTAATCTCTGCCCTGAGGCAATCACAAAAAATTGCCTTTATTCAATTACCAATATTGAGTCTGTCAATGGGAAGCAATTATCTCCGGGATGGCTCAAAGATCGTTTAGATAAATCAGGAATTAAATCTATCAATCTTTTGGTAGACATAACTAACTACATTCTTTTAGAACAAGGACAACCATTACATGCATTTGATAAAGACAAATTATCTAATTTAATTGGCCGAAAAGTTTCATATAACGATTTCTCGGTTAGAAAGGCAAATAATAATGAAAGTCTTTTGTGTTTGAATGGCGAGAAATATAAATTAAATAAAAATATAACTATCATCGCTTGTGACGACAAACCAGTCGCTATAGCTGGTGTAATTGGTGGTTTGGAAACAGCTGTAAATGAGGACACTTCTTCAATTTATCTTGAAGGAGCAGTTTTTAATCCTGTTACCATAAGAAAATCATCAAAAGAAATTGGAATTAGAACAGAATCTAGTAGCAGATATGAAAAAGGAATTTCTTATAAAAATACATTAGATTCAGTAACCCGTGCAATTAACATTTTAGAAGAATACTTTAGTTTTCTAAATCCAATAATTAATACTTCCAAAGATTTGGATTCTAAAAAAACACTAATACCGTTGAGAAGAGAAAGAATTAATAAAATACTTGGTCCAATTGTGATTAGAAATGAGAATTACGATACTAATAGTAAATTAGAAAAAAGGTATTTATCAGATAATGAAATTTCGGAGAAATTAAAGCTAATAGGTTGTACCTTAAACATAAAAGAATATGGATGGGATGTAGAAATTATTCCCAACAGGTCACAAGATTTATTACGAGAAATTGATTTAATAGAGGAAATTGCAAGATTAATTGGTTATGACATGTTTGATTTGAATTTACCAAATCCTATAAAACCAGGAAAGCTTTCTTCATCTCAAATAGCATTAAGGAAGTTAAAAACAGGATTAATAGTAAATGGATTTAACGAAGTATTGTCTTATTCTCTTGTTCCAGAAAGTAAGAATAATTTAATTAAGATTTCAAATCCATTACTTTTGGAAACAAGTTGTTTAAGAGATAATATTTGGCAAGAACATATTAAAATATGTAATCAAAATATTAAGTCAGGACATGATTATTGTTGGATATTTGAAGTTGGAAATATTTTTAGTAAAAAACCTGATTTTTCACAAGAAGAAATCCTCAATGGAGCTCTTTATGGAAAAAATAAATTTGAACAATGGTTAGATTCAAATAAAGATAAAAATTTAAACTATTACGA
>QCUA01000018.1 GCA_003210915.1 Prochlorococcus sp. AG-676-L21
GTATGCTATTCAATTTTGCAATCTTTAGGATTGAGAAAAACAATGGTTGAATATATAAGCTGCCCTAGCTGTGGTAGAACTCTTTTTAATTTGGAGGAGGTTGTAGATAAAGTGAGGAATGCCACTTCCCATTTGACTGGTTTAGACATAGCAATAATGGGTTGTATAGTAAATGGTCCAGGAGAAATGGCAGATGCTGATTACGGTTATGTAGGCAAAGGTAAAGGTACAATTGCTCTTTACAGAAGAAAAGAGGAGATAAAAAGAGTACCTGAGGATGAAGGGGTTGATGCTTTAATTCGGCTCATTAAAGATGATGGGAAATGGATTGACCCCTAAACTTGTTTTTAATTTATAATTCAATTATATAGAAAATTTAATGCTTAGTACCGACCCTTGAAGATAAAAGAATTATTTAAAAATAAACTTGTCTTTTTAATAGTGACAACTTTTTCTGGGATATTGGTGAGTAATCATTCAAAGGCGACAATTTTAGAAAATAACTACAAAGAGGTTATTGATCACGTTTGGCAAATTGTATATAGAGACTTCCTTGATTCAAGTGGAAAATTTGAGAGATCTAATTGGATTAATTTAAGAAAGGAATTTTTAGCAAAAAAATATTCAGATAATAATGAAGCTTATGATGCTATTAGAGATATGCTTTCAAATTTAGATGACCCATATACAAGATTTCTAGACCCTAAACAATTTAATCAAATGAGAATAGATACTTCAGGAGAATTAACTGGAGTCGGAATACAAATTGTTAAAGATAAAGAATCTGATTCTATAATAATTATTTCTCCTATAGAGGGAACTCCTGCTTATGAGGCTGGAATTAAAGCTAGAGATAAGATTTTATCAATCGATAATGTATCTACTAAAGGCTTGAATATTGAGGATGCGGTTAAATTAATAAGGGGCAGAAGAGGTACAAAAGTTAAACTTGAAATTTCAAGAAATGGAAATTCTTTTTACAAGTCCCTATTAAGAGAAAGGATAGAAATAAAATCAGTGACAAGCAAAATTAATGAAACTAAAGATGGATTAATAGGTTACGTGAGAATAAAACAGTTTAATGCTAATGCATCAAGAGAGATGAAAGATACATTAAAAGATCTAGAAATAAAAAAAGTTTCTGGATATGTTCTTGATTTAAGAAGTAATCCCGGAGGATTATTAGAATCTAGTATTGATATTTCTCGTCAATTTATTGATAAAGGCATAATCGTAAGCACCTTATCTAAAGATGGTTTGAGAGAAACAAAAAGAGGAAATGGTAATGCTTTAACAAAAAAACCTTTAATTGTACTTGTCAATGAAGGTTCGGCGAGCGCAAGTGAAATAGTCTCCGGAGCAATAAGAGATAATAACAGAGGTAAATTAGTAGGGAAGAAAACTTTCGGCAAAGGCCTTGTTCAGTCTATGCGAACTTTGGTGGATGGTTCAGGGTTAACAGTTACGGTCGCAAAATACTTAACTCCTAATGGAACAGATATTAATAAATTTGGAATTACTCCAGATATAGAAGTCCAAATGAATTCTAATCCAATTCTTCAAAGAGAAATTGGTACTAAAAGAGATAGACAATATAGAGCTGGTGAGAAAGAACTTCTTAAAATTATTAAAAAAACTAAATTAGTAAGTCAGTTTGAACCTAATTCTGCAAATATAGTGGCTGTTTTTAAAAATAATGAGAATAATTTCGTTTATTCATTAAATTAGATGCTCATATCCAGCATTCTTTTTATGGGTTTGTAAGCTTTTTTAAGTATTTCAGGGTCTAATTCAATTGAAGGGGAATTATTTTTTAAACAATCTAGTATTTTTTCTAGTGTATTCAATTTCATATAGGGACACTCATTACATTTACACCCATCAATATCTGGTACTTCAATAAAATTTTTATTAGGTTCTTTCTTTTTCATTTGATGTATTATCCCAGGTTCAGTTAAAACCATATAAGTATCAGAAAAATCATTACTAACGAAATCTAATAACTTACTGGTTGAACCAATAAAATCTGAGAGTAATAATAAATTTTGGCTGCACTCAGGATGGGCTATTACCTTTGCGTCGGGATGTTTATACTTTAATTTTAATAAAGCCTCTTCACTAAATGTTTCATGAACTATACAGCTGCCTGGCCATAGTTTAAGTTTTCTACCTGAGTTTTTTTGAACCCATCGACCAAGATTTTTATCTGGCGCAAATATAATTTTTTTATCTTTAGGAATTTTTTCTACTAATGAAACAGCATTGCTACTAGTACAAATTAAATCACTTTGAGCTTTTACTTCTGCAGTACAGTTTATATAACTTACAACATAATGATCTGGATTTTCTTTTCTAAATTTTTGGAACTCTTCTGCAGGACAATCATCAGCCAAAGAACAACCTGCATCAATATCAGGTAATAAAACTGTTTTGTTTGGGCTAAGTATTTTTGCTGTTTCTGCCATGAAATGGACACCACAAAAAATTATTATGTCTGCATCATTATTTGCGGCTTTCCTAGAGAGATCTAAAGAATCTCCAATAAAATCAGCTATATCTTGAATTTCTGGCGCTTGATAATAATGTGCAAGAATTATCGCATTAGCTTTTAAACAAAGCTCCTTGATTTCAGAAATCAAATCTTTTTCGTTTTGAATTGATTTCTGTTTTGCAGTAGAAGTTATACTGGTCAGGATTTACAATGTCTCTTAATAGATTATATGCCTTTAAATAGAAAAAATTCTGACAAATTTAAAAATTGCTATTGTTGGTGACTGTCACGGTCAGTGGTCTGAGGCGGATATTAGGATTTTATCGCTTATAAAACCAGATATTGTTCTATTTATTGGAGATATTTCTGATGGTAGTATCAAAATAATAAAGAAGATTAATCTAATAAAAATCCCTACTTTTGTGATTTTGGGAAATCATGATCGAGGTAAAGACTCCACAGGAGAGACTCTTTTAAAACAGATTCGTGTTTTGCAAGAAAAATATTGTGCTTGGGATTTGAAAATATTTAATAATCAATTAAATATTTTAAGTGCCAGGCCCTGTAGTTCAGGAGGTGGTTATTATCTTTCAAATGAGGTTAAAGCTGTTTATGGGCCCATAAGCGAACAAGAGTCAGTTAATAAAATCATTAAAAGTTCAGAAAAAAATGTCAGAGAATTACCTCTTATTTTTATGTCACATGCAGGTCCTTCAGGCTTGGGATCAGACTCTTCAAGTATTTGTGGTAAAGATTGGAAAGAACCATCTTGTGACTGGGGAGATAGAGATTTAGCTGTTGCAATTTCAGAAATACAAAAAAAAAGAAATATAGACCTTGTCATTTTTGGGCATATGCATAATCGTCTGAAAAGAAATCAAGGTTTGAGAAATATGTTCAAAATTGATAAAGAAGGTACAGCTTATTTGAATTCTGCAATAGTTCCGAGATATAAAAATAATATAGAGGGCGAATTATTAGTAAACTTTTCATGGGTTGAGTTTGTAGATAATAAAATTTCACATATTTCTCACAGATGGTATTCAGAGTCAGGAGAGATATGTGAAGAAGAAATTCTTTTTTGAAATAGAGATTATAAGAAGGAAATTATTAACTTTTTTTCGGTTTCTCATATCTAGAGAATACGGTCTGTGATAAAAGGTATCCTGCAATTGCTGCGGCAGCAAAAGCAAGTCCATTTTTGAATATTGGTATAATTTCGCTTGTTCTAGAAATTATGGGTGCTAAACCAAAAATGCCAAAGAGCATTCCCCATAAAGGAGAAAGAAGAGCTAAAAATCCAATCGATATGATTTCACCCTCTTTTCTGGGGGCGGCAGCAAATCCTGCAACTAATCCTCCTAAAATAGAAGTACACAAAGTCCATATATATTGTTCTTTTGGTAATCCAGGAACAACTTGGCATCCTCCTTTGTTAAGACAGATTTTTACTGAATTAATTGCATCTAACACTGCTCCATCTTCTCCATGATCTTTTACATAGTATTGATTTCCGAATCTTGTTTGAAGTTCCACCCAAAATAATCTTGGCATGAAAGCAAAATATGCTTCGCCAACATTAAAATTTAATAAATTTCCTCCTCTAGGATCTGCAATTACTAATAAACTTGTTTCATCTAAATCCCAATAATCTTTTATTGCAATCCCAGGGACACTTTCGAATTGAGATAAATATTTAATCTTCCAACCACTTTCCTTTTCAAGATTATTAAGATTTTCCTCTAATGATTTTCTCTGATTTGGACTTAATGTCTTAGCTAAATCAATAACAGGTGTTTTTTCTTCAGGTAAAAGATTTGGATTATTAATAGCAAAAGAAGGTTCATTAAAAATTAAAATTACTATAGATAGAAATATTCCTAAGAAATAGTTAATCTTTGAATGCATAAAAGTTTTTTTGTCTTTATATATTTTCGCCGATGAAAAGCCTACCCGCGAATAATCAAGAATGGTTAATAAAAAAAATAATAAAAAAGGGAGGAACTATAAGTTTTTATGACTATATGAACTTCGTTTTGAATGACCTAAATAATGGATACTACGGAAGTGGTAAAGCTAATTTAGGCTCTAAGGGTGATTTTGTTACTTCACCTTCAATGTCAGATGACTTTGCGTTTTTGTTATCGAAACAAATTTACGAATGGTTGATACAGGTAAAAAGTAAATCAATTTGTGATGATAAGTTATCAGTGATTGAGTTTGGAGCAGGAGACGGCAGTCTTATGAGTGGTCTCCTTGAATATTTCTTTATTAAGGATAAAAAAATATTAAAAAATGTTTGCTTTATCATTATTGAGCCAAATAAAGGAATGATAAAAAAACAGCAAAAGAAATTAGAAAAATATCTAAAACTGGGTTTTGATTTATTATGGAGAAGTTTAGAGGACTTGGAAGATAGAAGTTTAAATGGGGTTGTATTAGCTAATGAGGTACTCGATGCTTTGCCAGTAGAAAGAATAATAAATTTAAAAGGTAAAATGCAACGGCAAGGAGTCTCGATAGATAAGAAATCAGGAAGATTGTTCTTTGAAGCAATTTCAATTACAAAAGAATTAGAAAAAAATATTACCTCTGCTCAGGAAAAATTAGATATTAATATTCCCCCTAAATATGCTCCAGAAGGATGGACGACCGAATGGCATATAGATAATAAAAAATGGTTAAAAGCTATTTATACAAAAATTAATAATGGAATTTTATTAATAATTGACTATGCCAAAGAAGCTAAAAGATATTATTCATTGGGTAATAGTAATGGGACATTAATTTCATATAAAAACCAAAAAATTGTTGAAAATATTTTTGAGTCTCCAGGGGATTGTGATTTAACTTCTCATATTTGTATTGAAAGTTTAATTTATGATTCGGAAACTTTAGGTTTTGAAACTATTGGAATAGTCAAACAAGGAGAGGCATTATTATCACTTGGTTTAGCAGAACGACTTTTTGAAATTCAGAATGAACTAAAGGATGATATCTCAAAAGCTCTTTTTAGAAGAGAAGCCTTGTTGAGATTAGTTGATCCAATATGTTTAGGAGATTTTAAATGGTTTGTTTTTAGTAAATTTAAGAATAGGAATATTAAAATAAACTCGATATGTATTCGTTAATCGAAATATTTTAGGAATTGTGTCTCATTTATATCATTAAATATGTCAACTTCTCCAAGCTCTATAGGTAATATAAATCTCATTTTTCCATTGCGTACTTTTTTATCACCCATAAGTATTTTCATTACTTCATTCTTTTTAATTTTAGGTGTTTGTGTCGGTAGACCATAGCTTTCAATAAGATGATCTTGCCTTGAAGAATGTTCTTTTGACCATAAATTTTTTTCAGTCGCAATATCTCCTGCAATCTTCATTCCTATTGATATTGCTTCGCCATGTAGATACTCTCCATATCCACACAAATTTTCTATTACGTGGCCAAAGGAATGACCATAATTTAATATGGCTCGAATACCATTTTCTTTCTCGTCTTCAGAAACTATACAAGCCTTAGTTTTAATTGATTTATTGATTATTTTTATTAATGATTCGTTCTCTAGATTGAGAATTTTATCTCTATTATTTTTATTTTCTAAGTATTCAAAAAGAGATTTGTCTTTTATGACTCCATATTTGATCACTTCCGCCATGCCTGCTTTGAATTCCCTTGTTGGTAACGTTATTAGGGTTTCAGGGTCAATAAAAACTGCTTTTGGCTGATAAAAAGCTCCTATTAGATTTTTCCCTTTAGGATGATTAACGGCTGTTTTCCCACCTACAGATGAATCAACCATAGATAATAATGTTGTAGGGATTTGAATATATTCAATACCTCTTAACCATGTAGCGGCTGCAAAACCAGTGACATCACCAACTATCCCCCCCCCAAGTGCAATCATTAGGGAATTCCTATCTAAACCAACCTCAAAAGCAGCATTAAATATCTCACTTAAACTTGCCAAATTTTTATTAGATTCTCCCGCTTTAATATTGAATATTTCAGCATTAAAATTATACTTTTTTAAATTATTAAGAAGTTTCTTCCCAAATAATTTTGATATTTCTTTATTAGAAATTATAAGTATTTTTCTATCTTTATTAATCCCAATTTGAGTTAGTTCTTCTCCAATGCTATTAATTAATCCTTGTTTTATAGTAACTTCGTATGAATTATCACTTAGAGGGACTAGTATTTTGTTCTTATTCACAATAAATGTCTTAGAAAAGTTTTTTATTAATATTAAAAATTGATTTTATTTATTCTAACCTTATCTTGACTTAAAAATTAGATTAAAATAATCAGTTGTTAAGAATTAAAAATCATAATAAGATCATCATATGTATTTAAAAAGAAATATAGAAAATATAAAGAAAAATTATTCACTTGGAATAATTGGAGGTGGTCAATTAGCTTTAATGCTTGCTGAAGCTGCAAACAATAGAGGAATAAAAGTATGCGTTCAAACTAAATCTTCCAATGATCCAGCAGGTTCAAAAGCAGATAATGTAATTGAAGCTGATCCTTTAAAGGTAAAAGGTAATAAGGAATTAATTAAAGAGTGCGAAATAATTATTTTTGAAAATGAATGGATTAAAATTGAAAAATTGAATTTAATTGATTCTAAAAATATTTTTGTACCAAGCCTTGAATCAATTCAACCTTTGGTAGATAGAATATCTCAAAAAATATTAATAGACAGATTGAACCTTCCATCACCGAGATGGAAAACAATAGAGGAATTTAAAAGTCTTGATGATGAAGAAATTGAGTATTGGAATTTTCCTCTTATGATTAAATCTTATAAAGGAGGATATGACGGTAAAGGAAATAGAAAAATTAATACCAGAGAAGATCTTAATTCTTTTTTTAATGAAACTAATTCATACGATTGGATTATTGAAGAATGGGTGGATTATAAAAATGAGTTTGCTTTAGTAGGATCAAGAGATTTTGATGGAACAATAAGATTCTTTCCAGTTGTCGAGACATTTCAAAAAAATAATATTTGTGATTGGGTTTTGTCTCCAGCAGAAATTGATTATGATTTGAAAACTTTTGCAAAAAATATTTTCTCATCAATAGTAAATGAACTTAATTATGTAGGAGTAATGGGAATTGAATTCTTTTATGGTGATAAAGGATTATTAATTAATGAAATAGCTCCTAGAACTCATAATTCCGCACACTTTTCTATTGAAGCTTGTTCTTCAAGCCAGTTCGATCAATATGTTTGTATATCTTCAGGCATTAAGCCTCCAGAAATAAAAATGAATTCCCAAGGATCCGTAATGATAAATTTACTAGGGTTGAGTAAAAAATTTCCTTTGTCCATAAAAAAAAGATTAGAATTGTTATCTCAAATTAGGGGTTCTAACCTCCATTGGTATGGTAAATCTAAAGAAAGTCTTGGACGGAAAATGGCTCACATAACGTTTTTACTTAACGAAGATAATCAGTCGAAAAGATTTGAAAAATCAAAAGAAATCTTAAATAAGGTAAGAGAGATTTGGCCATCTCCAAATGACTAAAAAAATAAGTTAATATTTACTTACTGGATCTTTGGTCAAGTTCTTCTTTATGTGCTCTGATCTGACTCTTTTTCGACTTGAGGAGACTGTCGTGATGTGGACGTAAACCAATCCTGTAATTGGAAACGAAAGCCCACTTTGACTCCTCTTCTGGCTTTTCCAGGTCGATGCATCAGAGAACTGACGGGGATTCGGTGTGCCTCTTAAAAGCCTGTTATTGCAACGGTTTTTAGGAGGTATTTTATTTGCTTCTTTATGGGTGCCTTACCAAAGTACCTAACCAAAATGTCTAACCAAAGTGCCTAACCAAAGTGCCTTACCAACTAGATACTCTGCAATGAAAAGATGCGATGTCTGCGATAAGTTAGATAAAGTCCAATATAGAGTTAAATCAATTAACTATAAAACCTGGATATTTTCTTGCAAAGATTGTTGGGATCTTATTTCTAAGCAAGAGAACTATTGTTATGGCGGAACAAGAAAGTCTTAATTGTGTATAGCAACAGATCGGGGAAGATAGAGATTTATAAAAATTGGTAGTTATCTGAACACTTTTGATATATTCGTATCCCTGTATAGGTAAGGGGACCTCCTTTCTCTGTATACGTAACACTTCAGGTATTGACATCAAGAATAAGACTTTGCTATAAATAATAGTACAAGTGTATTACCTATTAAATGACTCTAGGAGGAGCTAATGTTTGGTCTAATTTTTCTTATGGCAGTCTTATTGACACCCCAAATGGCTGGATACTTAAACCAGAAGGAAGCTATTTAATTTTCTTCGAAAGAGGCAAGAAATCACCTCGAAAAAACATCAAAGTCTATACCAATCTTTTCTATGCAAACGAAATAGGAGAACCTGGACAACTTAAAAACACAAGACTTCATGATCTCGACTCTGCAATTGAAACATGGAATGAATTAATAGCTGGAGGATGAACTGAAGTAACAAATCAATTTCAAAAATCAGCATGACTAACTTAAATCTAATCAAAAAGAAACTTGTAAAAGAGAATAGAAAAGTATCTTTTCAAGACCTATCAAAACTATTAGCAGAATTTTTTAATGGTGTAGTAATTAAGCTTAATGAAGAATATGCGTATGACGCATAATGAATTAGTAGATCAAGTTTCCGCAAATTTATTTAAGCAAAGTGGAAAAATAGAAAGCCAAAGATCCTGGCTTGCATTGAGAAATTATTTAGAGCAATTAGATACTGAGCAACTTAAGTTGATGTTAAAAGAAGCTTCTTAACAAAAGGCATTAATAAATATAATTTATGCTTAAATATCTTTCAGTTCTTATTACCTTCTAAATGCCTTATTCAGAAACTAAAGTAATTATTGGTGGTCTAGCCCATATACCAGTCCTTATTTTTCTTTTTAATATGATTAAAAATAAATTTGAAGCTAGGTCTCAATCAACTTCTATTAGTTAATGTATTTGCCTCATATATATATTTAGTTATTTAGCTTTCTTTAAATAGAGATTCTTTTTATTAGCCTGATCTGATGTAAACAACATAACTAATATTGTTCCAACTAAAAATGAAAACATCGTTGTTACCTCTAAAACCGTCACCATCTCACTAGGCAGATAATTTGTAAACATAATAAAGTCAATCTCTTATTTTAAACGTAGCAACTATTTAAGGTTTGACCATGGGTAATAACTTTATTTATTAGAGGTTTTAACATTGAGTTTATAAAAATAGAAAATATCCTCGCAAAAAGAACTATATTCCTACTAATATTTTTATATGAAAATTTCTGACAATTTAACTACTTCAGTCGTAGATCCAAAGACTACAAAAAAAAATATCCTGAAGCAAGGATTATAATAGTACTTGATGATAATTTTAATACGTTTGAAAATGTTGCAAATTGTCTTGTAAGTATTATCCCTGGAATAAGTGAAAAAAATTATGGTTACTTGCGCTCGAAGTTGAGAGGGAAGGGTCGGCAGAAGTATGGAGAGGACCCTTTGAGCAGGCTGAACTATATCATCAGCAACTTGTCACCAAAGGATTAACTATGGCACCAATTGAAAAAATATAAAAATCGTAAATACAGGGGTGAATTGATTTTTTCAGAGTATTAGCGATATAGGATCTCTTCTCACACTTATTTTTAATCACTAAACGCGCTGATTGAAACCAATAGGATGTTTTTATTGCAATTTAGATATAAGGGTTGTAACTATCATATATAACGAATAAGTAACAATACTCATCCTCATTCACGAAAAAGAAATATATGGTATAAAGTGATTCAGTGTGCAGGAGAAGTTTTATTAAAACAGTGGAAACAAGGAAACACTTGTTTTAGTAAAACTATATAAAGATCTCTAGAAATAGAGATCTTTTTTATTATTTTCAAGTTTTAAATTGCATAAAAAACTATTGTTAATTCAATAAATTTCATCCAGCATTTAAAGAATAATATTTCAAGTAGAAAAGTTTTCATAAAAATCTAATATTTCTTTTGGTGATACTCAACTTAAGAAAGAAATTAGTCTCTAATATAATTCTTAAACTCAAAGGTATCGTTTGATAAGGGTTAGATGAAATTAATTTTTATTTATATTCTCTAAGCTCCTTGAGGAGCATAAGAGTAAGTAGGAGTAATCAAACCGCTCCCATCATCATCATCATCATCATCATTCCAGGGTAAATCACTAAGCATTATTGCACTAGCTATAAATACAGTTATGACTGGCATAAACGGAAAAAGTATAGTATTGATCCAAGTGGTAATGTCTGCTTCTAGCATTACACTATTCCGGGAATAATTTGTCCTTTAGATATGTAAGCTCCTATTAAGGCAATAACTCCTAAAAGTGCGAATCTGCCATTTAATCTTTCTGCACTTATTTTTTGAGGATCAATGTCCCTTTGTTGATTTTTATATTTCATTAAATAATACCTGGGATAAGTTGACCTGTTGTGACATATGTTCCAAATAAGATCATGAAACCCATCATTGCAGGTCTTCCAATTGCTCTATCAATAATATCTTTATTTGAGTTCATTAAAAATTGATTATTATTAAGAATTATAACATTTACATTGCAGAATATGAAGAAATTTGTGAGTTAAATTTAAACTATTACAAAATTTATGCATAAATGCAACATAAGTGTATAGAGTTAAAGGGATTACTATTTGATATTTAATTGATGTCTAAATCATTAATAGTCATTATTTTTTCATTTTAAAAGTTAAATAAGCAAATCCAAAAATCATTAATAAACTTACGGCTCCATAAGTATTTGCCATGACATACATATGAGTCATTTGCGTATATTTTTGATATTTAAAATAAGTTTGTGTAGTTAGCAATAACTAATAAAAGTAATAGCAATGTATTTATAGTCATAAAAAGAGTGTTTAAATACTCTCCAATGTAGATCCACTGTCAATCATATATTTTATCTTGGTCTAAAATTTCTCTTTTGTATTTCTCACTAAGTTCATTATTGTATTGAAATTTCTTTATTATTTTTACGATTTCATCAATAGCTTTTTCTTTTTCTTCTTTAGGTTTCATTATTTAATAAACGGTGAAAGTAGTAAGCGTTTGATTTTAAATTTCTGACTAAATTTATAGTTTTTATTATTTATGCTTCTTAAATTTGAATTAAAATAAGAAAGCAATAATACAAAAAGACAACCAATAGCACTTCCAATCAAACCATACGTAATTGTAGTTAAACCATAATCATAGCCAAAAGGTATTTGCGGTAAGTGCTTAGGTATATGCATTATTTATCAGTTGAAGTTTCTATATCTTCATAAAGAGCTTTAGTTGATCTACTAAATCCATTAGCTCTTAAGTATGCTTGGGACTCTCTAAATTTTTCTGCTAGTCTTTGTGCGTATGGAGTACTTATCGAAGACTGAGTCATAATATTTAATTTTTAATTACTTCCATAATGCAAATTAATTGAATAACTGAAAAGTGATCAACCGTACAAGAATGAAAATTTAGGACTTTTTACTTAGTTGAAATAAATAGTTAAAATTATGAGGAGATTGTGAAGACTGCAAAATTAGTTAGAATCTTCTCTGAATTTAATTGAACGTATCCAAGAATAGTATCTAGATTTTCTATTTCTTTGCTCTTTAAAAATTAATCTATCTGCTGTCTGCGAGGGTGATTCTCCCTTCTTAATATCGGTCGACATAGCAACACCAAATCCACTCGCCTCAATTTTAGGAGTTCCTCCTTCAAGATAAAAGAGAAAGGACCAACCTTTATTCCACCCAAGATAAAAGGGATTTTGAGGCATGAATTTATTTATAATTAATACTTTAATAATAATTTCTAAATAAAATTTTTTATTGTATTTACTAATACATCTGGAAATAGTTTCCAAAAAACAAAAGGAGCTAATTGCTCCTTTTTTGATCACCTTTGAATCACTTTTTTATATTGGAATTTTTATTTCCCCTAAAATGTTAAATTGTTTTTAGCCAGAACAAGAAAAGCCCCCTGCAAGAATATTTTTAAAAATCGGTACTTGACCTAATGCATATAAGAAAAAGATTGATGATGCAAAAGTAAGGACTATTCTAGAAGCTTTGTTAACTTTTAGATTCGAGACTTTTGTAAGTGCTGAGTTCATTCTTTCATTATTTCTAGAACTAATATAGCCCCTTAAATAAATGATTCAGCATCAAAATTTACCAAAAATTAATTTTATTGTTGCGGTAATTCGGTGGAATTTTTTATTTGTTCAAATTCATTTTTAGAAACGACTCTTATTTTGTAATCTGGATATCTTCTTTTACACCAGTTGTTTATTGATATTGCAATTCCATCCAAGTCTTCAGTACAGATATGTACCCATATAATTTTATCTTTATCTTGCTTAAAAAAATCCCAATTCGTAGGTGAATTCATTTAATAAAGTAAATAATTAAACCTATAAAAGAACTTCCTACAAGTAGCAAGACCATTAATAAAGCTATTAACTTTGCTAGACCCATAAAGATAAATCCGAATCTCCTGTTGATCTTTGCATCCAATGAATTTTCCAAACATCACCAACATTTTTGAAAATAGAAGTAACTGTTGGCAAATCATCATTAGGAGTCCCCTTATATCTAAATTTTGAACCAAGAGTGAAAATGCACATCGCGACATTATCACTTAGAAATTCGAATCGGTGTATTTTTGTTATTTCTGCTTTTTCTTGTACTACATCCCCAGAGTTCATCATTTCTTCAAATCCTTTTGCACTTATAGGATTACCACTTGGCCTGATAAATAAAAAATCGGGAGTTGCATTTTTCATGAAAAAAGAACCCATCTTTTCTGGGGATGCGAGATCCTCTAACAATGAAATAATTTTTTCTTTATCAGACATAAGAGATTTTAATTTTATCTATTTATTTTAGACAGACTGTCAATAATCTATTTATTTTTAATCAGTGTAAATATTTATCGTCAAACAAACTAATTGTTTAAGTGTTAACTTGTGGTATCTTCTTGGGCCCATTCTTTATGTTTTTGTTCTAGATCTGTAACTGAATCTCTTTGATAAGTTAACTTTAAATGATTATGAGCTAGTTGATCTTTAGCTACAGTCATATCGTTTGAAAAGAAATTCAATGGCTCTACTTTTATACCTTTTTTATTTTCCATTGTTCTTCAATTATTAAATACGAATATATTTATAAAATGTTTTTATAAGAAACCCCAGAATTTTAATCTTTTATTTGGATTTGCTTTACAGATTTAGAAGAAATTACTTATTTAAAGGGGGTTAAGATTTGAGTTGGAAGCCAACTGGGTTTATCCATAATCCATTTCTCTCTGTCTTCATATTTAACTGTCCATAAAAGAAATGAAGATATTTGCTTTAAAGATACTCCAACTATGAATCTTGTTCTTGGACTGAAAGTAATAAATCCAACCATTAAAATTAATAGAGTTAATCTAAAAATAGTTTTAATCATTTAAAAATATTATGGATTAAATTAGGAAATTTTTCATTTAAGCCAAATACTAGGAAAAGCAGTACTCATATCTGCAGCATTCTTTTTCAAAGGTATAAAAATGTTTTTTATTATTTAGCCTCCACTAATCAAAAAAAAAAGATTGACTACTGACTTTAGTAATCAACCTCTTAACTTAGTTATGTGTAGTAGTAAACAACTGGCTGCTTAAACCAATCTAATGAACTTCTCTGGTGGACTATCGATCATTTCTAATCCCTCCGTTTGATTAATTAGAAATTAGTACGAATAAATTTTTTTGTATATGCGTAGATATGCTGATTTATTTAAAACTTAGTATGAACAAACTTTTTATTTTTTCTTCTAAAGTTTTTAACAGATAACGCTTAATAATTATTTTAGGTATTCTTACGCTTGATTTTTATAAGTAGTACGTACTAGATAACACTCAAATCAAAGGAGGTTATCAAATGACCAACTTAGGATTAGAGCTACTCATATTGACTGTATTACTTATTTATTTTGGAGTTTTTATGACTCAAAATATTTATGAACAATATGAAAAAGCCTATTTACGCAAAACTATTTTTTGCAGCAAATCAAAAAGTGACCCCTATTGTATTGCTGAATAACTAGGGTTTAAAACATTTCTAAAAAAGGAGGTTAATCATGTCTTGCGGGAATCCATATAAACACATGCTCCAAAATGCAGTCAATTCTTTTCTAAATATTTTTACTGCTCTTAAGTCAAACTCTAGTGCTTTAACTGATGACCAAATGGAATGCATGCAATTTGGGATTTGTTTTTTTGTTCCAAAGACATCAGATGAAATTCCTTACTTTCATTACTAATTAGGAGAAAAACATGAAGATTCAAACCCCTTTCACAGTTCTTCCAAAGTATTTTAATGACTTCCACAACTACTTTAATAACGCTAACGAAGAATTAGTTTCATATACTTATATTCCTGAGTATCTAAGGAAAAATACTGAAAACAGTTCAGAAGTCTTAATCAAAAGTTATTGGGATAAGGAATGTTTAAATCATCCTACTAATAAGCATTGTTTAATCTATTGTGATTAACTTTTTTAATTCTTTCTATCCCAATTAGTTTCTTGATTACATGTGAATTATTCCAAATCTTTTAGTCTGTTAAGAAGAACTTACTAATGGATTCGAATAAATTAGATTTTTAATTATTAATACACAATTTAGGTAAATTATAAAAAGTTAATCAGATCAATTATTTTTGAATCACTATTTTTAAATTCCATTTATTGGAATTAAAGTTGAAAAATTAATTTTTAGTGCTTGAGGAATTTATTAGAATACTTAATAAGTTTTATGCTTTATTTAAATAATATTTTTAATTTTACTATTTAAATAAAACCAGGAATTATCCATCCAAAAAAACCATAATTGATAACTAAGGCCAATAAACCGACCATGGCTAACCTTCCATTTGTAATTTCGGCATTTTTCCAATAGCTTTTTTTTCTGTTGTTCATTTTGGGGGATTTTTGGGGATCAAATAAATTGGGCTCTAAAGGCTCTTGCAATCTCTTTGTGGTGTAAAGCGTAAATTGCAATGTTATAGCTATAACGACAATTATAAAACCAGTAAGTGGACTCATTAGATTAAACAAATCCGGGTATGATTTGACCAGTTGTTAAATAAGCTCCAACTGCGGCGATAAACCCAATCATCGCAAATCTCCCATTAAGTTGTTCAGCAACAATTTTTTCTTTTTCAACAGATTTAATTTTTGACATCTCTATAAGTGCAATTATTAGTAAATGTAACACAAAATTTACTTATTGTAATAATAAAAGAGATAAAGAAGTTATTTCTAGTTATTTAAGTACATTATTGTTACATAAATGTCGAAAAGTAGACTATTAGATTTATAAATAAAAAGTTTATTTTTTTAAACTATATTTATTTGTTAGTTATTTTTATTTACTTGAGGTAGGTAAAACTTGTTTCCAAGAGTGTAGCCAATTGACATTAATACTAAACCTACCAATTGAGGTAGATGTGCATTTGCTAAAGAGATTTTATCCATTATTTAAACAAGTTAAAAAACTATGATAGTTAATAATTATTTATTCTGTAGTTTTTTATTAGATTTATGAAAATTGGAAATTTTAATAATCGATTTCACCAGATTCTTTTAATGAATTAACAATTCTCTCATTTTCAGTTTTTAAATTTTCTAATGCTGATTTAGTAAATTGTTCTTTAGCTTCAAATTTTGCTGAGCGGATTATTTTTTTATTAGGCCATTTCTTATTTTGCTCTTGCTTCATTTTAAATTTGTTTCTTAGTGGATATTAAAAGAAAGAGTTTTTTATAAAAGTATGAATTTTTACAAAATATTAGTTAATAATAATTATTCATAAAACGTCTTTAAAATTTATTTTATTTTTTTTCTAATTATGTAACTTACGATTGAAATCAAAAATTTTAAGTTGAAAATATTATTTAAATTTATCTTAGGGTCTTTGGGACTAATCTAAAATGCTCAGTCTTTAGGAAGCCTCAACCAACCGCTAGTCCATTTTGATTTAAGAGTTAACCAAGAAATCCTTTTTATATCTTTTTTGTTTTTTGTTGGGAATAGATCTACCCATCTTTTGTCATTTTTACCTCCATAGGCCTTTACTTGATAATGACGATTTCCTTCGATTGTTTTTGGTGCTGTCCAGCAATTTGTAGGAGGCCATTTCATATATTATTTTCTAATAAAAAAAAGAATTTTATAACGTGCTATTGCCTGTTAAAACTAAACCATAGTATGCAATAGTTCCAAGAATCAAAACTATACCCAATACTCGAATAATCATTTTTTAATAATATTTAATTTTGAATAATATTAAAAATAAATCAATGAGTAAAATAATTGTATTATTTTTTAATCTTATGAATTGTTAAAAAATTATTTTCTCATTTCTTATTCTTTTTGTGATTTCTAGCCAATGAGTGACATGATTCTGGATGCCACTCATGTTGGATTCTTGCAATGAAATCATAAATAAAAGAATCAGGACATTCTGTTATTTCTTGAAGCTCAGAAAGTTCCCCTTTAATAAATTCATAAACACTTGAAATTATTCCAATATTTTGTTCATGAGTAGGTTTCCAAGTTTCAAATTCCTTTTTCATGTATGTTTTTATTATTTTGTATCTTCTTTAATGTCGTAATAAATTATATCTCCATAATCAGCATCTGAACAACATATATCTCCATATATTTTGTCTAATAAATCATAAGCATCAGCAAAGTTTGAAAAAGTTTGTGATGTGACATCATCTTCTTTCCCATCAATTCTTACAATTTTATAATTCATAAAAAAATTCTCTCAAACTAATCTAAATTTACTATTAAGCTTAAATTTTTTATTTTAAAGCTTTAGGGTATAGCTTCCCAATCTTGTCTTTTTGTTTTTCTAATTTCTTTTTCTTATAATTTTCTGACAAAATTCTTCTAATTAGTAATTGTGGAATTAGCCATATCAATGCTATTGCAACAGCCATAAAAACAGGATTTCTCCAAGTAAGCCTAATTAATTCTTGAGTAAATTCTTGATTAAAGATCTCCATGAATTAATCTTCTGCAAGTAATTCATTGTTGGGAAATTTATCTTTAATTTTTAAAAGATATTCTTGTAAATTTTCTTTGTTATCGGAACACATTTTTTCTAATGACCTTTCCATAAATTGGTTTAAACCTTTACCCTCCAATCCTAAAGATTTTGTTCCGGATGCATACATCATTACTAATAATACTTTTGCTTCGTCCTCAGTCATCCAAGCATGCGATGCTATTAATCTATAAATTCTGTCTAATGGACTTTTGCTTTCTGACATTTTTGAATTATAACTAAAATCCATTCCATTACTCTAAATGAATTAGTAATTAATTTTTTATTTAAGGCTTCAGAAATTATAATATTTTAAATTATCTAAAAATATGTCTACTTACCTCATAACTGGCTCAAATAGAGGAATTGGATTGGAATTATGTAAACAAATTATTGAGAGAGGAGATGAGGTAATAGCTACATGTAGAGAGGCTTCTTCAGATTTAAAAAACTTGGGTGTAAGAATTGAAGAAGATATAGATATTTCTTCAGAGGATTCAATCAATAATTTAAGGCAATCATTATCAGGGGTTGAATTAGATTGTTTAATTCATAATGCAGGTATTTATGAATTTAATTCGATTGATAATTTTGATCATGAAAGTATTATTCGTCAATTTGTAGTAAATGCTTTAAGTCCTCTTTCTATGACTAGATCACTGAAAGGTCTTTTAAAAAAGAATTCAAAGATTGGTTTCATTACGAGCAGAATGGGATCCATTGGTGATAATTCATCCGGAAGTTCCTATGGTTATAGGATGTCTAAAGTGGCTTTATCTATGGCAGCGAAATCACTTTCAAGAGATTTGTTAAAAGAAGATATTTATGTTGCTATTTTGCATCCAGGCTTAGTAAGTACTCGTATGACTGGATTTACAAAAAATGGTATATCTACAGAAGAATCCGCAAATGGACTCTTAAAACGTATCGACTCTCTTAATAAAAATAATACTGGGACATTTTGGCATACTAATGGAGAGATTTTGCCTTGGTAGATTTAATTTATTTACTTGAACTTTGGCTTATGAAAAATGATTTGTTAAAAAAGCTTTAAATTTTAATATATTTAGTTTCTTTATTAAATCATCTTGGTTATGTTAAGGAAAATATTATTAAAGGAGGTGATTCATTGTCGTATCTACCGAAAATTACGGTTACAGAAGAGACCGTGAAATCAGTATCTACAACCTGTTCATTGGTCTCTTATTCTTTAATAAAGAAGAAAGGTTTTATTATTAATAGATTTATATAAAAACAACCTAAATAACTATTAAAAGCTCTGTTTCTCATGTAGTGACAAGGCTTTTTTATTTGCTTAGTAAATTAAAAAGTTTATTTATTAATTCCTTTCTTTTTAAGATAGTTTTTTCTCCATACTGTTTATCCTCCTCCCTTAGAATTGACTGACCCTTTGGACCTAATCCTTTGGTTATAAACAATTTATCCTCATTTATCCATCTTTCGGTCATTTCTTTACTTAACTCGACGTGGAATTGTAAACCGTAGGCTAAATCCCCAATCTTAAAAAATTGCTCTTTACAACGCATACTACTGGCTATGAGTTCGGCATTTTTTGGTAATAAAATTCTATCGCCATGCCAATGCAGGACATGAAAAGGAGTTTCACAAAATTTCTTTAAGTCATTATTTGATTGATAAAAAAAAACTTGAGACCATCCAATTTCTGGTAAAGGTTTAGGAGGAGAACCTTGTTTTAAAATTTCGACATCTCCTCCCGCTGCGTTTGCTAATAACTGAGCTCCTAAGCAAACTCCGATAATACTTGTCTTTTTTTTTAATTCTGACTTTATAAAATCTCTTTCTTTTTTTAGCCATGGATATTTTGTGCCCCCAATATCTTTGACTCCCATTGGTCCACCCATTATTAAAAGTAAATCGTCTTTATTAGTTTTAGGTAGGCCATCACCTTGGTCCAGACGGATGATTTCTATATTCATCTCCCTCTCCTTAGCTATCTGATAAAAAAGCCCTGGTCCTTCGATTTCTAAATGTTGTAAAACTAATAGTCTTTTCATTTGTAATTTTTAATCAGAAGTCAATTAACAAATTTCATTTATGACATAATTTAAAAATTAATTAATGCTGTTTATTTTGTTTTCCCAAAATATATCAAAGCTAAAAATGAAATTATACTTACGATTGCTATTAAATACCAACCTGACGATGAGTTGCTAGAAATTTCTGACATTTATTATGGGGATTTTTCTGAAGACTTAACTATTTGGGAAAAAATTAGTAATGAGGCTAGTAAAAATAACAAAAGTATATATGTGATATTCATTTATAGAAATATACTTACGATGAGAAAAATAATTCCAATAACTACTGCAATGATTGCCCCGTCAACTAATAAGTCTTTCCATGTGTAACTATTTAGCATTTTTAATTTATCCTCCTCACTCATTAAATTCTTAAGCCATGTCCAGTCTAGAATTTGCGTTAAAGCTATAGCAAATACCAAATGCCCAACCAAAATACCAATTAAGTCAATACGAGATATTTCTTTAGTAAAACTTGTGATACTAAAAATTTCCACTATTTTTTATTTTTATTAGAAAGAGCCCCACCTTCCTCTTTATACTTGTCCCAAGCTTCACTTATTTTTGCTTTTGAAAAACTTTCTTTACTTTCTTTCAATTTGTTTTTTAGCCCATTAAAACTATTCGAAAGCTCTTTTTTTGTTGGCTCATCAAGAAATTTTGAAGTTAATTTCCAGAGATACCAGCTACTAGCAGCGAGTAAAATTAAACCTAATAATTGCATATGATTAGTTTTTTATCATCCTACAACTATTTACATGGAAACGATATTCTCGAACTAAAAAAATTTAGAATTTATTTTTCAAATGATTTAAATTTTTCTTTAAAACTTTAACCAGTGAAAAAATATTCTTTCTAACAACCATATGGTTAATCCACCTTCAATAAAAGCTAACCAATACATTCCATAATCTGAAAATCCCATCTGCTCTTTAACCGTACTTATTAACTTTTTATGAGCTTGAATGAGATCTTTCATTTCTGATTAAATATTTAAAGAGTTAAAATCTTTGGATCTCTTCCATCAAAAAACCTTTTCCGTAACAGCAAAGACAAGTTCTGGCTTCGTCTAATGAGATTCTTAAGTAACCCACACCATTGCATTTGATGCATTTAGTCTTGGTTTTAGAATAGATCTTGGAGTTGAGTTTAGCAGCTCTATTCAAAAAAGAAACAGTTTCTTTGCGGCCATTGGCTTTATCTGCTTTGTTTAAAAGCTTTTTGTAATTTACTTTTAATTCTTTTATGGTCATGGGTTCAAAAGTGGATTGATTACATTAGGGATTGATTGGATAGAAAATATTAAGTATTTTCTAGAAAAATTCAAAATGAATATATATTTAATCTCAACATGAGATTTAAACACTCTAACTACTATTAATTACTACCGTTACTATTAAAACTAGATTTTATTGGATTTAACAGAAAATTTATATTCTCAATTTTCAAGTTACTTAGATATCCTTAAAAATGAATTTAATTTAGTTTGAATTTGCGTAAAGTTATTTTTGGACTTTATTTAATAAAAGATCATTACTGGAATATCTTAAATTTAAAAATAATAAAATTATTAAGCAGCTCTATAAGAACCGCTTGGCCTTTTAAGACTTTTTAATAAGCGATCGTTTTCTTCAGTAAGAATATCAAGATTTGATTTTTTAAAATCTTTTTGCATCTCAGATGATTGTTTTTTAATTATTTTTTCAATCATTGAATTTGAAAAATCTATTAAACCAAATTCGATCTTATCGTTCCAAAAAAAATTCCGTGTGACATTTTTTACAAAAAAACCTTATATTTTATTTCGCACATAGAAAAGTGAATTAAATCTACAACTTGTGGAAAAACCTGTTGAAAAATGGTTAAAAAGTGGATAACTCACGGGGATCAAGATAAAAACAGGGTTTTTTGGCTTATTTTCTGAGTATTAATACTGCATCAATAAAATATTAAATGTAGTTTAATAATCAATAAAACTTACTGAAACAACAATGGGATCATTCCTTTTCTATAAAAAAGATATTTTTATAAATAAAATTTTTCGTCGTAAACTAAATACTTTTTTTATTTGCGACATGTTTCAAAATGAAAATTTTCTTAAAGGAAAATTTCACAACTTTTATTTTAAAAAAAAATATTCATTAAAAGTTTGCAAAAAAAAATCATGTTAATTCGGTTTTCTCTCTGGTTTAATTTTTCACATTCAAAATCAATCTAATAGATTAAGTCATATTCAAAAATTGAAAATGACAGAAGAAAAAACAGATTCTAAGAAATGCGGTGGAAAGAAAAAAATCATGTTTGCTTATGGTTTTATTCAACTTGGTTCTAGTTTCGTATCTGCAGTAGCTTTAGCTGCAATAGCTTTTGGATTTTGCTCTATTAAAAAGGAATCTAAAGTATTTAATAATTGTGTAACTGAAATTGTAGAAAATGGTAGTACTAATTCAGAGGCAGTTAGATACTGCAACGGTGGCAATTAAATCAATTTAATTAAATGAACTCTACCCATGGTTTTATACTTGACTCTTTAAAAGAGGAACCAATAGGTGAGACAATTCATTTTGTTTGGTATATAACGGATGTTGGTATTGCTGCTCTCTTTAAGGGAAATGAGATTCTTAAAACTTATAGTTTAAATGTTGAGAAAGAGGCAAAAAATTTAAGCCTTGATATCAGTAAGGAAGAAAAAGAATATTGTGAAATTGATGATAAAAAACTTTTTATCTTTTATTCCTGAAGTAATTAGTTAGGTCAATAGGATGGTTCTAAATTATAAGCCGACTCTTTGACACTCTTTTCACTAATTATCTCAAATGTAAGTTCCTCATTTAAGGCATTAATATAGGAAGTATAGAGTTTGCCCCAAACGAATTCAAACTCATCCTTACTAAGGTTTTTAAAAAGAATTTCTCCTTTAAAATAAATGTGATAAGAATCAAACATCATGGAAAATTTTTTCTAACCTTTTTTTAACGCAGTTAGATATGTCTGACGTATTGATGGCTACTAAAAGAAAATTTAGAAAAAACTTCTAAATGCTTTTTTAATCAATGCGAGTATTCATTTTTTCCTTCTTAAATAAAGACACAGTTTCATCAAGATCTAAACAAGGTTGAATATTAATATCCATAAGTCTTCTCCATGGATGCCATTGTTTCCAAATTGTTTCTAAAGAATCTGCACTAACCACGGAATGACCAATGCCATTTTGGATCATGAAAATCCATGAATGAACTTCATAGTTCTCAGGTCTATTTTGAGGTCCTCCTGATTCATACCAATTAATAAGCATTTCTCCTCCCTCTTCTTGATCTTCACCGTCAGTAAATTCATAAGAAATTAAATATCTTTGCATGTAATTTAAAATTTTTTAATATTTAAGCTTGATCATACAGTATTGCCTTTAAATTATTTGATTGTTAAAAATCTAATAGAACCCACTGTTACCAATGATCCTAAGAATTGAAAAAATCAAAAAGAATATTTTAAGTAATGTTTTGTTTATAAATAAAACCATTTTTGAGTATTTTCAAAAACATGACCTTTTTGTCTGATTTGACGCATGTAAAATTTTGACTTAAATTTTTTCTGACTAAGATCTATAATATTTAGAGAATTTATATAGTTGATAAAAAGTACATGAGTAGTAAGTCAAATAATTCTAATCCAACTGGAAAACTAGATTATGAGGAGATTCTTGAGGAGGAAATAATTAATTCATATGAAAATAAGTTTGAAGCTAATTCTGATATCAATAATAAAAACAAAAGATTTTACAGACTTAAAAGAACTCCTCTTGAAGTAATAAATAGATTATTTTTCTTTTGCTTTGTTGGAAGTTTTATATTCTCATTCTTTTTAGCTTATACAGAAAATAAAGTCTGGTTCATTATTTATTTAATTAGTGCATTCTCATGTATTTTTTATACTCCAAATAGAAAAGCCCTTAAGGAATTAATAGCAGCCTGGCCTAACATTGAAGATCTTATTAAAGGAAGAAGCTTGTGGAGGAAGGATAGGTAAAT
>QCUA01000019.1 GCA_003210915.1 Prochlorococcus sp. AG-676-L21
ATACCTTTACCTGGTGGGTGCAATATTGGTGAAAGACCTATCAACGAGCATATAAATGGGCTAAGGGCACTAGGTGCAGAAATTATCATTAACAAAGATGTCGTAAAGGCAAAACTAGTCAAGAAGAAAAGTAAACTATTTGGTGCAAATATCAGATTAAATTGTCCAAGTGTTGGGGCTACTGAAACGTTAATAATGGCGGCATCCTTAGCAGAAGGCCGAACTGTGATAGAAAATGCAGCAAGGGAGCCTGAAATTCAAGATTTATGTCAGATGTTAAATAAAATGGGAGCAAAAATTTATGACTCTGGTAAAGAAAAAATAATTATCGATGGAGTGCATAAACTTCATGGCTGTACGCATAAAGTAATCCCAGATAGAATTGAAGCAGGAACTTTTTTAATAGCTGCTGCTGCAACTTCATCTTCAATTACAGTTTCTCCAGTAATTCCAAATCACTTAGAGGCAGTATTAAATAAGCTAGAAGAAAGTGGTAGTAAAATAATAATAAAAGGAAATTCGATTTCAATAAAAGGTCACAAGATTAAAGCCGTAGATATTGAAACCGCTCCATTTCCAGGATTCCCTACCGACTTACAGGCTCCATTTATGGCTCTAATGACTATTGCTAAAGGGAGTTCTAAGATCACTGAAACAATTTTTGAAAATAGAATGAATCATGTTGATCTTTTAAATCAAATGGGAAGCTCTATAACTTTGAAAGATAATATAGCTCACATAAATGGAGTTAAAAAATTAAGAGGAATGACATTAGTTGGTTTAGACTTGAGGTCTTCAGCAGCTCTTATAATTGCTGCTTTAACCTCTAAAAGTGTTAGTTATGTATATGGACTTGAACATCTAGATAGGGGTTATGAAAATTTTGAGCAAAAATTATCCAAATTAGGTATTGAAATTAAAAGACAAATAACAAAACGTACCATTAGTGAATCTAACCATAATAATTCAAGCTCAAAAAATAAAGAGGTATCTGAAGTAAAAGCTGCTTAATTTTATCTTTATACGTAAGCTACGTTAACAAGTGACACACAGCCAATAAAAAGAAAGGACAATACCAAGAAACGAACAGACCAATATTTATTTAATCCATTAATTTTTAGATCATTCATACCCATGTGCCGCCGTTAGTACCAAAAGCAGTGAAAATAGCTATTGCGATAAATAAATATGGAGCTAACTTAAATGATAATTTTTGAGTTTTATTTTTTGTTTTAATTCCTGACATAATTTTTATAAACATTACTAAGAAATATAACACAATATTACTATCTGTGAAGTCTAATCATCAAAACCAGTCTTCAGAGCTCTATTCTGAGACAGTAATGTTTCAAAAGTGTAACTTATGGCTATATTTTGAGCTTAATTTCTAATCTTATGTGTTTAATTTAAGATCTTTTTTAGAATTATTTATTTTTTTCAACAACTCTTTTCCATAAAGAAGAAAAAGTAGTCAATGCATGAATTATTGTTATAGTTAAATAAGTTAATTATTTTGTGAAGAGCCTTGGGAGCGTGGTGGAATTGGTAGACGCACCGCACTCAAAATGCGGCACCTTCGGGTATGTCGGTTCAAGTCCGACCGCTCCCACTTTAATGAATACTTATACTAGATTTAATATATCTTTCAAAAAAGGTAACGGATGTTGGCTTTGGGACGAAAAAGGGAAAAAATATCTTGACGCTGTGGCTGGTATAGCAACATGTAGTCTAGGGCATAGTAATAGAATCTTAAGAAAAAATTTATCCGCACAATTAAAAAAAGTTCAGCACATCTCGAATCTTTATAAAATTGAAGAGCAGGAAGAATTAAGCAAATATTTAACCAAACAGAGTTGCGCTGAAAGTGTTTTTTTCTGCAACAGTGGTGCCGAGGCAAATGAGTCAGCCATTAAATTAATCAAAAAGTATGGTAATACGGTAAATAAATATAAAGAATCTTTTATTCTTGCTGCCGAATCTAGCTTTCATGGCAGAACACTCGCAACTTTAAGTGCTACTGGTCAGCCTAAGTACCAAAAAGGTTTTGAACCAATGGTTAAAGGTTTTAAGTTTTTCAAATATAACGATATTGCTTCAGTAAAAAAATTATTTGAAGAATTAAAAAGAAATGACCAAAAAGCTTCCGGAATATTAGTTGAACCTATTCAAGGAGAAGGAGGCGTAATACCTGGAGATAAGATATTTTTTAAAGAATTAAGAGAAATTTGTAATCAAAACAATTCTCTTTTAATTCTTGATGAAGTTCAGAGTGGAGTAGGAAGGACGGGAAAAATGTGGGGATATGAGAATCTGGAAATCGAACCTGATGGATTCACATTAGCTAAAGGATTAGGAGGAGGGCATGCGATTGGTGCTTTATTGGTACAAAAAAAAGCGAACATTTTTTCCCCGGGAGATCATGCAAGTACTTTTGGAGGCAATCCCTTTGCTTGTAGAGCTGCCTTAACAGTTTTAGAGGAAATTAAAAGACGTAAAATTCTTAAAAATGTTTTCGAAAGAGGTAATCAATTAAATGAGGGGTTTACTAAAATTTCAGCGAAATTCCCTAAGATTGTTAGTGGAATAAGAGGACTAGGATTAATACAAGGTCTTGTTATAAATGATTCCTACACAGATGCAAAAACAATCACATTAAAAGCTTTTGATAAAGGTTTACTTTTAGTACCGGCCGGAGGAAACGTAGTTCGGTTCGTACCTCCATTAATAATTTCGAGAAATGAAATCAATATACTTTTAAAGAAGTTAGACTTAATTCTCGAAGAGATGTAAATTCTATTTATTTTGAAAAATGTAAACATTGAGAATTTTGATTTATTATCGTCCAAATTAGAAAGAGAAAATATTCAATTAGGATTAACAAGAATAAAAAATGCTTTAGGAGATTTAGAGGATCCCTGCGAAAATATACCCGCTATTCAGATTGTAGGGACAAATGGGAAAGGTTCTATCACAGCTTTCATAGAACACATTCTTTATGCCGATAAAAAGAATATTGGGGTAACTACTTCTCCTCACCTTTTAGATATTTGTGAAAGAATTAGAGTGAATAAAGAAAAGATTAGTAAGGAAGAATTTGAAAGACTATTTAAGAAAATAAAAAATAATCTTTCAACCCATAAATTATCTCCTTTTGAACAAATTATTTGTTGTGCACTAATGTTTTTTGATTTAAAAAAAGTAGATTTATTAATTCTTGAAGCTGGTTTAGGTGGACGATTAGATGCAACTACAGCCCATCCTTTAAGACCAATAATTGCTATTGGAAATATAGGTTTAGACCATAAAGAATATCTTGGAGACTCAATTGAAAAAATTGCAAAAGAAAAAGTAGCTGTTATTGAAAAAAATGCATTTGTTATTTCTTGTCGTCAAGAAGCTGAAGTTGAGAAAATAATTAAAGCAAGAGCCCAACAAGTAGGTGCGAAAATTATATGGAAAGAATCACTATCTAATGATTATGAAATTGGTTTAAAAGGAAATTTTCAAAAACAAAACGCAGCTGTTGCTATTGGAGTAATTAAAGAACTAATTAATTTTGGCTTTAAGGTTAAAGAATGCGCCATTAAGGAAGGAATTAAGAATACAAAATGGAGCGGGAGGTTAGAAATAATTAACTGTTTTAATAAAAAAATACTTGTTGATTCTGCACATAATTACTCTGCGGCAAAAGCTCTCGCAGAGGAAAGGGGAACTTGGAATAATAATCAGGAAGGGATTTATTGGATTTTAGGAGTCCAACTACACAAAGATATTGCCTCAATGTTAAAAGTTCTTATTAAAGAAAATGATCATATACTTTTAGTCCCAGTTCCTAATCAAGCAAGTTGGACTTTAAAAGATCTTTCTAATATTAATGAGCTAACTCATTTAAATATAAAGGAGTTTGAAAAAGTTGATCTTGCTTTAAACTATCTATTGGAGCTAGAAAAATGGCCAAAATGTAATCCTGTACTTACAGGCTCAATATTTTTAGTTGCTGACTTTATTAAATTTGCAAATAATCAAAAGTTTTAAATATTAAACTCATCTTTTATTTCCCACCCTTGCAATTTACCAGGATTTAATAAACCTTTTGGATCAAATTTTAATTTTGCTTTTACTTGATCAGAATCAACAACTCCTAGTCCACCTCCCTCAACAGTTAATACATGTGGATTAAAAATAATTGCTCCCAGTTTCTTACAATTGTCAATAATTTGGTTTATTTGATCTGAACTATGCCATTTTATTACAGGCAAAGCAGCTAACCTAGGGACTCCTTGTTGAGCAACTGATTCAATATGCCAAAGAATATTCTTCCCCCATTTTTCTCTCAAAGAATTAATTAATTCGAATTCCTTATCTAGAGGTAAAAGCATCTGTAAATATGTCCAATTCTTGTCCTTTGCTCTCATATGAAGGGTTGTATGATTCCACACTACTTCAGAGATTCCATTTGTTAATTTTTCTTCTTCCCCAAGAAGAAAAGAATTAACTTCATATTTTTTACAAATTAATTCAATAGTTTTTACCCCCCCAAGCGTTGATTGAAGCAAAATCTTGTGACTTATAGATTTACTTTTAAACCAGTTAGGCATTTGATCTACAATTTCCTTCTCAAGAATTGCGCCAAGCTTCAAGTCAATTGCTGCAGCGGTACATGTTTTTAATATTTTGATTGTCTTATTTAACTCTTCACAGTCAATTATTATTGAGTACCACTTACGTTTTATATCGGTAGCGATTAATAATGAAGTAATAATACCATTAGTTCCATACGCATGATTTAAAGGTTCTGATTCTTGAGCATCAAATCTTAGTAATTTAGGCTCTTCATTTATTGTTACAGCTTCTAAACCTATAAGATTCCCAGGATCTCTTAAAAATCCCCATCTAATTGATCCAATACCTCCTGAGCCCCCTGCAATAAAACCTCCTATAGTTGCAGTTTTCCATGTACTGGGAAGCAACCTTAATTCTCTTCCATATTTTTCTAGTTCTTTATTTAAATCTCCCATTAAGCATCCAGATTGAACCTTTACGAAACCTGTCTCTGGATGAAATTCTTCTATTTTATTTAAACAATTCATTTGCATAACAATGCCTTTAAACAAAGGGACAGCTTGTCCATAATTACCTGTACCTGAACCTCTTAAAGTAAGTGGTATAGAAAATTCCCAACAAATTTCGGCTACTTTCTTTACTGCATTTTGATCAATAGGTCTTACCGCCAAGTCGGCGACACAACCATCTAGTCTCTTTTCAAGTATTGGGGAATAATTGTAAAAGTCTTTTGAAAGCCTTTTTACATCAGAAGTCCTTTCAATAATTTCTAAATTATCAATTTTTTTTAATTGTTCTATTAATTTTGAATTTCTTAATGACATTAATAATTAATTTTTTACTTTAAATATAAAATAATTGATTAGCTATATAATTCGCCGTTTATAAGGACTTCTCTTTTTAATTTAGTTGAGAAAATATCCGCCCACTTTTCAGCATCTAAAAGCACAAAATCCACAGGGCAACCTTTTTTAACCAACCCGTCCCAATTTAAATTCAATAATCTACTTGGTGACAAAAAAATGGAAGATAAAGTCAATCTTTCCCAAGGATTTAATTGAAGCATTGGCATTACAAGAGACATCAAATAAACAGGATCGTAATTACCAAATGGATACCAAGGATCTTGAACATTATCGCTTCCGATAGAAACATCGACTAATGATTTTTGTAGTTGCTTTATTGGTGCAACTGGTCTATTTAAAGATGTATTTTTTTCATCGCGATTGAGCAACCAGAAATTTGTAAGAGGAAGTGCAATCACTTTTATATCTTTCTCAGCAATTTTGCTTCCCAGATTAAGTATCTCATTATTATTTAATGATAAAATACTACTTAAATGACTACAAGTTATTGGGACTTTAATATTTAATCTATCAATAGTTTCCAAAAGAACTTTTATACCTGCTCCAGGCTCAATAGTTGATTCATCTATGTGTAGATCAATTTCTAATTTATATTTATCTGCAAGCAAGAGAATTTTAGAGATCAAGTATTTTATTTTTGCTTTATTTATGAAGGGAGGAACAAGAACTCCCCCTAAAATACCATTTTCCTTAGAAAACATTTTTGCCAATTCCTCTCCATGAGGAGTATCCCAAAACTCCAATGGAGCTAATGCTACATATTGCAATTTCAACTTAGAAGTATATTTTTTTTGGAGTTTAAAAAGCTCATCCCAAATATTTTTATCCTGACTTTCGAAGGTATCAACATGACTCCTAATAGCTCTATAACCATTTTCAAGAGCCAAGTTTAGTGATTTTTCAGCTCTCTCTAAAACCTTATTTATAGTCCTATTTTTATGCTCCTCTAAATTTACTGATAATGCTCCTTGATAGTTTGATTTAAAATTAGGGAACTCACCAAAAGTGAAAGATTTATCAAAATGTGAGTGAGTTTCAACGAATCTTGGAAAAAGAATTTTTTTTGGTTTTTTATTTTTGATATTTATCGGCTTTAGTTCAGAAACAATTCCTTTTTCCCAAGCAACAAAAACAGAAGCGAAATCCTCATCATCAACATTGAGGTTATCAGTATTTTCTATTTCACATAGGCATCTGGGTATAAGAACCTCTGTTTTTCCGGAATTGCTCAAGATTTAATTTGCTTTTATTTTATTTTAAAACATTAATAAAACTTATACAGAAATAGGAAAATACTTCAAAATCTTCTAAAACATACAAATATACATGAAATTTTACACGTAAGTTGTTAAATTTATAGATGTGAGGCGGGCGTCGCCAAGTGGTTAAGGCAGTGGCTTGTGGCGCCGCTATTCGGGGGTTCGAATCCCCTCGCTCGCCCTCAAAAATATTGCTCCAAAATTATTTAAATTATAATTTTGAATTAACAAATTCTTTCAAAACTTTTAGCAAAGTGCTAACTAAACCAATACAAGAAGAAAAAAAGTCTTATAAAAATTCCTCTATTGGTAGTTATTGGATAACAACTTTTGGTTGCCAAATGAATAAAGCAGATTCCGAAAGGATGGCTGGTACTCTTGAAAAAATGGGATATTCCAGAGCTATTGATGAATTAAAAGCGGATTTAGTTTTATATAACACCTGCACAATAAGAGATAGTGCTCAGCAAAAGGTTTACAGTTTTTTAGGAAAGCAAGTCAAAAGAAAGCATAGTACTCCAAAATTAAAATTAGTTGTGGCAGGTTGCCTCGCACAACAAGAGGGTGAGTCTCTTTTAAGAAGAGTGCCCGAACTTGATCTAATCATGGGACCACAACATGTTAATAATCTTGAAAATCTTTTAGAGAGGGTTGATTCAGGTAATCAAGTTGTTGCTACTGAAGAAACTTTTATATCTGAAGATATTACAAACGCAAGAAGAGATAGCTCTATTTGTGGTTGGGTAAATATAATTTACGGTTGCAATGAAAGATGCTCTTATTGTGTTGTCCCCTCTGTTAGAGGTAAAGAACAGTCAAGATATCCAGATGCAATTAAGAGTGAAATTAAAACTTTAGCTCATAATAATTTTAAAGAGGTAACTCTTTTAGGGCAAAATATTGATGCTTATGGTAGAGATCTTCCTGGGATAACAAAAGAGGGGAGAAAAGAAAATACCCTTACTGATCTTCTTTATTTTATTCATGATGTAGATGGAATTAGAAGAATAAGATTTTCTACTAGTCATCCAAAATATTTTTCAAAAAGACTAATAAAAGCTTGTTACGAATTAGACAAAGTTTGTGAGCATTTTCATATTCCCTTCCAAAGTGGAAATGATGAAATCCTGAGGTCAATGGCTAGAGGTTATACAATCGATAAATACAAAAGAATAATTGAAAATATAAGATTATTAATGCCAAATGCATCAATTACTGCTGATGCAATAGTTGCTTTCCCTGGAGAAACAGAGAACCAATATCGTGATACATTAAAGTTAATATCTGAGATTGGTTTTGATCAAGTAATGACCGCCGCCTATTCCCCAAGACCAAACACTCCTGCTGCAATATGGGATAATCAAATTCCTGAAGAAGTTAAAAAAGAAAGATTAAAAGAAATTAATGAACTAGTTGAAACAACCTCTAGAAAAAGAAATCAAAGATATTTAAATAATATTGAAAGTGTTTTAATTGAGGGCTTGAATCCAAAAAACACCTCACAAATAATGGGAAGGACCAGAACGAACAGACTTACTTTTGCAGAAATACCAAAAAGTATTGGATTAAACTATTCATTTGGTGATGAACTAAATGTCAAAATAACGGAAGCCAGATCTTTTTCTTTAAGCGGTCAAATTTGTAACTAATTTTTCTATATGTTAGAAAAAGAAAAAATATGTATTGGAATAATTTTTGGGGGAAAGTCTAACGAGCATTATGTTTCAATATCTTCCGCCAAGACAGTTTTTAAAGCCTTAATTTCAAAAACAAATATCGCTAGATTTAGGGTTAAAGCTTTTTATATAAATAAGCATGGAGTTTGGATTGATAACGATCAATCTCTCGAATTAATAAAAGAAAATAATACAAATGAAACGGCCGATAAGTACCAAATATTTCCTAAAGGGGAAATTAACTTTCTAAACAAAATTGAATTTCAAAGTATTGATATTTGGTTCCCCTTACTACATGGATCAAATGGAGAAGATGGAGCAATTCATGGATTGTTAAAATTCACCCAAAAACCTATAGTTGGCGGGGGGATTTTAGGTTCTGCTCTTGGAATGGATAAAATATTAATGAAAAAAATATTTTCACATCTTGAAATTCCACAAGTAAATTATTTAACTATCCAAAATCAGGATCTTAGTGTTGGTAATGTTATAAATAACTTATCTGTTGAGATTATTGAAAAATTAAATTTACCAGTTTTTGTTAAACCTGCTAATTCAGGATCTTCACTTGGTATTTCTAAGGCGAAAAACAAATCAGAAATAATTAAAGCATTGCAAAAGGCTTGGGAAGTTGACTCAAGAATTGTTATCGAGGAAGGTTTAGATGTTAGAGAACTTGAATGCGGAATAATTGGTAATTTAAAACTCTCCGCATCTGAAATTGGTGAAATTTGCTATTCAACAGATTGGTACGATTACGATTCAAAATATTCGATGGATAATCAAATAATTATTCCAGCTGATATTGATTCTCAAATTTCTAAACAAATTAAAGATATAGCTATTCAAAGTTGTAGAGCACTAAATATTTACGGTTTTGCAAGGGTTGATTTCTTTTTAGAAAAGATTTCAAATAGAATTTTTTTGAATGAAATAAATACAATTCCTGGCTTTACTAGTAAAAGTATGTTTCCTATGCTTTGGAATGCTTCAGGTTTAAATATTGATCAACTTGTGGCTAAACTAGTTGATATATCCTCAGATTTTTAGATTAGAGTCAAATGTTGCATGGACTACTTTGGTTACCATTACTTTTAATCTTCGTTCTATTAACAGCTCTTGGTTGGCTAGAAAGAAGAAGGCAAAATCTTTTTAGGAATTGGGCTAGTGGTTCTGAAATTTGCAAGTTAGATAGTTCTGGTGCAGCTTTTTTAAAGGATGGTGAATTAAGATGGAGTGCATTTGAAGCTGGAACATTTGAAGAAAAAGATAGTTTTACTATAAAGAAACTTGAACTAGTAGAATTAATGGCCCTTACCTCAGGAGAAGCTCCTTTAACCAATGAATCTCAAGGTAAGTGTAGACTCAGACTCGTTGGGGATGGGAAAGAGATGGATGTTCCATTTTCTGATGCAGAGAGAGCTAGAGAGTGGATGGATCAACTTATGGAAAAAGCTAGATGTGATTTGTGAAGGATAAACAAAAATTTATGAATAGAAGGTTTTTTTTGTTAATGACCTTTTTATTTTTTACAAGTTATGCAACCTCTAAAACTTTTAAACAAGTTAATTACCAAGACATTTCTATTGTTGGTAGCAAATTATTTTCCATCGAAGATATTATTGCTAACTCATCTCTAAATTTCTCGACCTCATTGATATTTGTCAAAACTACATACATAGAAAAAGAATTAAAAAAGAATTTATCTCTAAAGAATGTTTCAGTTTTTAGACAAATATTCCCTTTTGGTTTAAAAATTCTAATTAAAACAAGAACTCCAATAGCTTACGGCGAACGGATCTTAAAAGGGGTAAAAATAACTGGTTTTATTGATGAAGATGGTTTCTTCATCAATCAAAAATATGCAGATCAAGTAAATTTGAAAAAAATAACTAGTAAAATTTATGGATGGAAAGAAAACTTTAGAGATACATTATCAAAAATTCTGAATTACCAAAAAAATAACGATGTAGAATTCATTACAATAACCTTCTCACCAAATGGCTTTTTAACTTTAGAGGAAAAAAGTTTTAAAACAATATTATTAGGATTTAACCAAAAAATAATAGAAAATCAATTACAAATATTTAATGATATTAAAAATCAAATAAAAGAAAATAATATCTTAGAAAAAATAGATAATATCAACCTAACTGATCCAAGCAATCCAAAAATTAAAGTGTTCAAACCCTAATAATTGAAAACAAATATCATAAAAGTTTTTTTATTTATTACAGTAATTGCAAGGGTTTTGTCTATTCACTCAAATTTATAACAAGTTAATAATTGAGGACTTTCGTCAAGAAAATCCTACATATCAGCTTAGTGAGTTCATAATGCACCCAATACTAGTATTTGATTTTATTTAGAGATGAGCTTCGGAAACAATGCAAACTTAGATCAATCACAAGGCATCCTTCCAAGTCAAAATGCCAAAATTGAAGTAATTGGTGTCGGGGGTGGTGGAAGTAATGCTGTTAACAGGATGATTGATAGCGATCTTGAAGGCGTATCATTCAGAGTTTTAAATACTGACGCTCAAGCACTATTACAATCTTCTGCAGATCGTAGAGTTCAACTAGGTCAAAACTTAACAAGAGGTCTTGGAGCAGGAGGGAATCCAAGTATTGGTCAAAAAGCTGCTGAAGAGTCTAAAGATGAACTCCAACAAACATTAGAGGGTTCTGACTTGGTTTTTATTGCTGCAGGGATGGGAGGAGGAACTGGGACAGGGGCCGCTCCAGTAGTTGCGGAAGTTGCCAAGCAAAGTGGTGCTTTAACTGTCGGAATAGTAACCAAGCCATTTTCTTTTGAAGGTAAAAGGAGAATGCGTCAAGCAGAAGAAGGGATCGCGAGATTAGCCGAAAACGTTGATACACTTATTGTGATCCCAAATGATCGTTTAAAAGACGTAATTGCAGGAGCTCCACTTCAAGAAGCCTTTAGAAATGCTGATGATGTTTTAAGAATGGGAGTCAAGGGTATAAGTGACATAATTACATGTCCTGGATTAGTTAATGTAGATTTTGCTGATGTTAGGTCCATAATGACTGAGGCTGGAACTGCCCTTCTTGGCATAGGTATTGGTTCTGGGAGATCTAGAGCTTTAGAGGCTGCACAAGCGGCAATGAATAGTCCTTTATTAGAAGCTGCAAGAATTGATGGAGCCAAAGGTTGTGTGATAAATATTACTGGCGGGAAAGATATGACATTGGAGGATATGACCTCAGCTTCAGAACTGATTTATGATGTTGTAGATCAGGAAGCAAATATTATAGTGGGTGCTGTTGTAGATGAATCAATGGAAGGGGAAATACAAGTTACTGTTATTGCAACAGGTTTCGAAACCAATCAACCATTAAAGCAACAAAGAATAAAAAATAGATTATCTAATCAGCCACTTTATAATATTTCTGATAATAAAGACACAGGTACTAATATTCCAGAGTTTTTAAGATTAAGGCAGAATAAAAAAGATATCGAATAATCGCTAAAGTTAAGTGACTCGGTTATCTCGCCTGCCTCAAGCATCCCTTGTGGCTGCTATCTTCCGATCCTGACCAGGTTTGGGCGTTAAAACCGCGAAAGGCCGAGTCAAAGATATATTAGCAATTTTTGATAAAAAAAGATACATAGCTTTTATGTTGCCATCAGAACTAGTTAAATATAAAAATAATTCTCAAAAGATTATTGCATTAACTGCATGGGATTCAATTTCAGGTTCTCTAGCTGAGCAATCAGGAGCAGATATTGTTCTAGTGGGGGATTCTTTAGCAATGGTCTGTTTAGGATATAAGTCAACCTTGCCTGTTACGTTAGAGAATATGATTTATCACACAAATGCAGTTTCTAGAGGATTCAGCAAAGTAATAGAAGAACAGTCCTTATTAGTATGTGATATGCCTTTTCTTTCTTATCAATGCGGAGAGAACAAGGCAGTGGAATATGCCGGAAAAATAATTAAAAACACTTATGCAAAGGCAGTAAAGGTTGAGGGTGCTGATCCAGAGGTACAAAATGTTATTTCAAGACTAATAAGAATGGGGATTCCTGTCATGGGACATTTAGGGCTTACCCCACAGAGCTATTTGAATCTAGGATTTAAACAACAAGGGAATAATTCAGAAAGTTACGAAAAAATCAAAAAAGATGCTTTATCACTAGAAAAATTAGGATGTTTTTCTATAGTTTTAGAACATATTCCAGAATTACTTGCTAAAGAAATTCAAACCGAATTAAAAATACCAACAATAGGTATAGGTGCAGGAAACTTTTGTGACGGACAAGTAAGAGTTACTGCTGATTTATTAGGACTCAATGATAAGCAACCTCCATTTTGCAGACCACTTATTGATGGGAAAAAGCTTTTTGGTGAAAAATTAAAAGAATGGGTAGCATCTGAAAGGCTCAGTTAAATTTTTCCCACCATTTAAACATTGAAACAAGAATTTGATTGCTTAATTCCATCCCTTTTGGATCACTCAAAAAAAATCTGTTTCCTCTTTTAATCAAAAGGCCACCTTCTAGGAAGGTTTCCCATTCTTTTAATAACTTTGCTAAAGCTATTTTGGACTTTTTAGTATCCCAATTTTGTTCATTTAGTAACTCATAAATATTGATACCCTCTTTAAGTCTCATTCCTAACATGATTTTCTCATCCAATTCTTTATAAATATTTCCTTGGTTAACGAGTGAATGCTCTAAGTTGATTTCGCATTGATTAGTTACCCATTTTTTATAATCTTTACTAATTCTTGGCCTTGTAAAATTCTCCCCCCAAGGAGAACTAGTTGAACCTTGACCAAAACTCCACCAACCTAGGCCCTTCCAATAAACTCTATTATGTCTTGATTGATGCCCAGGAATAGAATAATTAGAAATTTCATATCTTGAATAACCTGACTCTTTTAAAATAAAATTTGTTAGCTCACTATTTTGAAAAGCTTCATCATCATTTGGGAATGATAGTTTACCTAAATCAACTAATTTCTTAAAAACAGTTCCATTCTCAATACTTAAATCATAAATTGATATGTGTGGAGGGCAAAACTTTAAAGATTGTTTTAAGTCTTCTTGCCATTTTTTAAAATCACTTCTTGGTAAATTTTGAATTAAATCCAAACTCCAACTTTTTATAAAACCATGATCATATGCTCTCTTTAACCAAAAACAAGATTTTTTTCCATCTTTACTACAATGTCTTCTTCCTGCCTGTTCTAAAATCTGATTATTAAAACTTTGAACACCAAGACTAAATCTATTTATACCTGCCTTTATAAAACCATATAGATCATCTTCATTAAAACTAGCTGGATCGACCTCCATTGTAATTTCAGCACCATAATCAATTCTGTAACTCTCCTTAAAAAGATTTATTAAATCTTTAATCTGCAAGGGATTTAAAATTGAAGGAGTTCCTCCACCGATATAAATAGTTGAAAGAGGAGATTTATGTTTGATTGATAATATTTCTCTTTTTAAATAGGTCAAATATTCTTTTACGCTTTTACTTCCATATCCCTCTAAGCTTTCAATTTTATTGCCTAATGGTATAACAGCAAAATCACAATAGAAACATCTTCTGTGGCAAAAAGGTATGTGTACGTAAGCACTTCTTGGAAACTTATTCATAAAACAAACAAAATATTAAGCCTTAAAAAATACATAGAGGAGTTTAAATAATAAAATCTTTATTTACTCAATTAATAAATCCTAGTAGATTATATATATGACGGATATCTTAGTACTAATTTTATTTGTATTGTCTGGAGCGGCCTCAGGATGGCTTGGGGTTGATCTTCTACCAATAGACATACTTAAACAGGTCTCAAATGTAGAAGGTTTTAGAATTGTACTAGCGATAATAGGATTTTTTATTGGATTAGCAGCAGGTTTTGTATTTTTACAGCTTAGAAAGACATTTCTTGATCAAATACGTACAATGCCTACGGATTTACTTGTAAGTAGAGCGGTAGGGTTAATTTTAGGATTACTTGTTGCAAATCTACTACTTGCTCCAATATTATTAATTCCATTTCCAAGAGAAGTATTTTTTGCAAAACCTTTAGCAGCCATTCTCAGTAATTTTTTCTTTGGGGCACTTGGTTATAAATTAGCTGATACTCACGGCAGGACATTGTTAAGACTTTTCAACCCTACTAATACTGACGCGTATTTAGTAAACGAAGGAATAATTCCAGCAGCAAGCCCAAAAATTCTTGATACTAGTGTCATTATTGATGGAAGGATAAATGGTTTATTAAGCTGTGGATTACTTGAGGGTCAATTAATTGTGGCCCAAAGTGTAATTAATGAGCTGCAAACTTTAGCTGACTCTAGTAGTAATGAAAAAAGAGGCAAAGGAAGAAGAGGTCTTAAATTATTGAAAGAACTAAGAGAACTATATGGAAGAAGACTTGTAATAAACCCAACTAAATATGAGGGTAATGGGGTAGATGAAAAACTTCTAAGAATTACTGAGGATATGACAGGTACGTTAATTACCGCAGATTATAATCTCTCTCAGATTGCAGAAGTAAAAGAATTAAAAGTTATGAATTTAAGCGATTTGGTTATAGCTTTAAGGCCAGAAGTACAACCTGGAGAATCTCTTAATATAAAAATTGTCAGAGAGGGTAAAGAAAAATTGCAAGGAATTGGATATTTAGACGATGGGACAATGGTTGTAATTGATGATGCAAAGAAATTTGTTGGAGAAAGATTAGATATAGTTATTACTGGTGCATTGCAAACTCCTACTGGAAGAATGGTATTTGGGAAATTGATAAATAATCCTGAGTCAAACAAATCTTTTAAATCCCCAGCGACACAGGGCTAAATCTAGCTAGAATCATATCAGTACCTTTTTTGTAGAACATATGACTGTATCTGCTCCTTATTACGGCGAAAATACTGCTATGAGGACTCCTCCTCCAGATTTACCTTCTCTTCTACTAAAGGAGAGAATTGTTTATTTAGGATTGCCCTTATTTTCAGACGATGACGCTAAAAGACAATTAGGAATGGATGTTACCGAGCTCATCATTGCTCAACTCCTTTATCTGGAATTTGATGATCCAGATAAACCTATTTATTTTTATATAAATTCAACAGGTACTAGCTGGTATACAGGAGATGCCGTGGGGTTTGAAACAGAAGCTTTTGCTATTTGCGATACCATTAACTACATTAAACCACCTATTCACACAATTTGTATTGGACAAGCAATGGGTACAGCGGCAGTTATCTTATCTTCAGGGACAAAAGGGCATAGAGCAGCCCTTCCACACGCTTCTATTGTTCTTCATCAACCAATTAGCGGTGCTAGAGGGCAAGCAACTGATATTCAGATAAGGGCAGAAGAGGTGTTAAAAAACAAAAAATCAATGCTAGAGATCTTATCACTCAACACTGGTAAAAGTATTGAAGAGCTTTCGAAAGATTCTGACAGGATGAGTTATCTTAATCCTCAAGAAGCTCTAGATTATGGAGTAATAGATAGAATACTCACAAGCCAAAAAGATTTGCCAAATAACATTTAATCCTTACTTTTAACTAACTACTTTTTTTAAATTATGCCAATAGGAACTCCAAGCGTGCCTTATAGACTTCCAGGAAGTCAATACGAAAGATGGGTAGACATTTATACAAGATTAGGGGTTGAAAGGATTTTATTTCTCGGACAAGAAGTAAATGATGGAATTGCTAACAGCTTAGTTGCTCAAATGCTCTACCTCGATTCTGACGATAATACAAAACCTATTTATCTCTACATAAATAGTCCTGGCGGATCGGTTACTGCTGGTTTGGCAATATATGACACTATCAAATACGTTAAAAGTGATGTAGTAACTATATGTGTAGGCCTAGCAGCCTCAATGGGAGCATTTTTATTAGGCGCCGGTACAAAAGGTAAAAGGGTTGCTCTTCCTCATAGTCGAATTATGATTCATCAACCACTGGGGGGGACTTCACAACGTCAGGCAAGTGATATTGAAATAGAAGCAAGAGAAATACTGAGAATTAAAGATATGTTGAACCACTCTATGTCTGATATGACAGGACAATCATTTGAAAAAATAGAGAAAGATACTGACAGAGATTATTTTCTAAGTGCTGAAGAAGCTAAAAACTACGGGCTAATTGACAGAGTGATTTCTCATCCAAGTGAGGCCACCTAGCTCTAATTATCTAAAATTAATATTAATTTTAAATGAGCAATTATATGGTTTATTTACACGTTTAATGTCTAAAATATTAATTATCGAAAGTTAAGAAACTACAACTAATGACACAACTCTTTTATGACACAGATGCTGACCTAAGTCTATTAAAAAATAAAACTATCGCAATAATAGGCTACGGTTCACAAGGCCATGCACATGCTTTAAATCTTAAAGACAGTGGAATGGATGTCATTGTAGGGTTATACAAAGGTAGTAAATCTGAAAGCAAAGCTATTAATGATGGATTAAAAGTATTTGCTGTTTCTGAGGCTTGTAAAAAAGCAGATTGGATTATGATTCTGCTTCCAGATGAGTTCCAAAAAGATGTTTATATCAAAGAGATAGAACCAAATTTAAAAGAAGGTAAGATATTAAGTTTTGCACATGGATTCAACATAAGATTTGAACTCATTAAGCCACCAAATTTTGTCGACGTTGTAATGATTGCACCAAAAGGGCCTGGACATACTGTTCGTTGGGAATATCAGAACGGCCAAGGAGTTCCTGCTCTATTTGCAGTTGAACAGGACTATTCAGGCAATGCGAGAGCATTTGCTATGTCTTATGCCAAGGGTATTGGAGGTACAAGAGCTGGAATTCTTGAAACGAATTTCAAAGAAGAAACTGAAACAGATCTTTTTGGAGAACAGGCAGTTCTATGTGGTGGTTTATCAGAACTTGTTAAATCAGGATTTGAAACTCTAGTTGAGGCAGGATATCAACCCGAATTAGCATATTTTGAGTGTTTACACGAAGTAAAGTTAATTGTCGATCTTATGGTCAAGGGCGGATTATCTCAAATGAGAGATTCAATTTCAAACACTGCAGAATATGGTGATTATGTTAGCGGTAAAAGACTTATAAATAATGATACAAAGAAAGAAATGCAGAAAATTTTAAAAGATATTCAAGATGGTACTTTCGCTAAGAATTTTGTAGATGAATGTGATAATAACAAACCCTTAATGACCAAATTGAGAGAAGAAAATTCTAAACACGAGATAGAAAAAGTTGGAAAAGGTCTTCGTGCTATGTTCAGTTGGCTGAAATAAATTTATATTTTATATTTATTGGCTCGATTGGATTTGATCTTTTAATTGGTGATCCAAGGTTTATCATCCATCCTGTTCAAATAATTGGGATTTACATAAAACAAATAACTAATTTTTTTATCCATAATTTCAAGAATAATAAGAGGATATTATTTTGGGGCGGATTATTTATTGCACTATCCACTATCACGATAAGCTTTGTGATCGGTAAGGTTATTGAATTGATCTTCATTCAATCAAAAAGCAATTTTATTTTTGGAATATTAATCTTCTTAGGCTTATCGAGTTGTTTAGCTTCAAAAAGTCTAATCTCGAGTGTAAAAGAAATTTTAAGTCTTATAAACGACAACATAACTGATCAAAAAAATGAACAAATGGTTAAAGAAAAAGTTCAAAGAATTGTAAGTAGAGATGTAAGTACAGCTTCGTTAGAGCATCTTTTGAGATCAAGTAGTGAAAGTCTTACAGAAAATTCAGTTGATGGGATTTTTGGCCCGCTTTTTTGGATATTTGTTGGAACAGTTTTTATCAAAATTTCGATTTTTCTTCCAGGTCCTTTATCACTTGGCTTTTCATATAAAGCAATAAGTACTTTGGATTCAATGATCGGCTATAAATATGACCAGTACAAATACCTAGGTTTTTTTAGTGCCAAAATTGAAGATTGTTTAACTTTCCTTCCAAGTAGATTAGTTTTATTAACATTACCTTTGGTTAGTTCTAGAATTAACAAATATATTTCTATCATTAAAAAAAGTTACTCTGATGGGATTAAATATGATTCTCCTAATTCTGGTATTTCAGAGGCTATTTTTGCATATATTTCCAATATAAAATTAGGAGGTGAGAACAAATATAATGATGAAATTATTGAAAAGCCAATTATCAATTCAAATGGTGATATTTGCTCCAAAGAAAAAATAAATATTATTTGTGAATTAATTTTAAGACTTCAAATACTATGGATAATTACTTTTACCATAATTTTTTTTAATATTTGAATTCCAATTCAATGAAATTTGTTTTAAGTCACTATTATTATTAAAAAGACATTATTCATGAAAGAAGAAAATCCTACATTAGAAAATTCGGATAATAGTCCTATAGAAAATCCAAATGAAGATACAAATAATACATCTTCTGATAGTGAATATTCAAAGTGGGTTGATAATCAAGGTGATGAAGTAAAAAATGTTTTTGGATTTAATAGTAGTGCTGAACTTGTTAATGGCAGAGCAGCTATGATCGGTTTTTTAATGCTCTTATTAACCGAATTAGTTTTTAAAGGAAGACCAGTGACCTCCTCAATCTTTGGTATAAATTGAAAATGGAAGAAAAAAAATCTAATCCACTAAAAATTTTCCTATACATTTCAGCTTGGGTAATAATTTGGGGAACATTTGGTTCCTTTATAGATTTTCCTCTTTACAAAAATAATATCTATCAAGAGGGGAGCATATATCAATATCTTACTTTTACAATTACAGCAATCATTTCAATTTTGAGTGCAAAATTCTTTTATAAAAAAATTAAACTATAAAAACTTATATCTATATTTTTTGATAATTTTTGCTGGTTCTAAATTGTCCTGAGTCTCATAGAGTATCCATTGATGAGTTTCAGTATCATGATCACAGCCTAAGCTCCCTGATGGGTCAGGCAAATTAGAAAGATATGAGTGACATGACTGATCTGCCTCGAAAGCAGAGTCATAACCACTTAAAAAGTATACTGAAAATCCAATAAGTACAGCTGATAGAACCACTTGAAAAAATAAGCTTACTATCTTCATTTATTTCCTGTGAAAGTTTAAATATATCACTTCTAAAATTCTTTCGATAAAAAATTAAGCTATCGCCCAACATTAAAGATAAAATCATGAAAGCCTTGATTATTAAAATACAAAATAACCAAAAGGACTAAAATTATATTTAAAACTAATACAACTGAACCAAATATATTAATCTGCTTTTTCCCTGGTAAGGTATAAGTAAATTTTTTTCCTTTAAGAAAAGAAGTTAACCCTTTCTTCTCTTTTTCCAAATCCTTAATAGGTTTTTCATTTTTAACTTCACTTTCAGAAAAACCTTTTACCATTACAACCTTCATAACAAATTAATAATATTCTAAATTTAAAATTTTTCTCAAGAATTAACAATTTTTAATCACATATGGAAGCATCATTCCATTTTTATTTTTCTTTAACTTTCTAAAGTAATAAGCTTCAATAAGTTCTGTCTGCAACCCAAGAACACTTGCCTGACATTTATATTTTTTTTGCTCAGACTTCACTAACTGTATTTTCTCAATTTCCAAAAATAAGTTACTACATACTTTATTTTGCAAATCTTTAAAACATTCATTTGCTTTTCTTGAAATTTCCGATTTATTTAATAATTGTTCGGCAACAATAGGATTTGAGAATAAAACAAACAAAGGGAGTGAGAAACTTATAAATTTCTTATTACTAATAAGAGTCAAAAAGTAAAAATCCTCCTAATAAAATCATGAGAAAAATAATATAAAAAAAATAATCAATCCTTTTTTTCTTTATAAAAAAAAGGTGCTCAAAAAGAGCACCTAAATTAAGGACAAATTAAGCAATTAAATATTAATTAGCCTTGAACTCTATCCTTAAAGAGTTTTCCTGCTGAAAATGTAGGAACTCTTTTAGCGGGAATAGCAATTTTTTCGCCTGTTTTAGGATTTAAGCCCTGTCTAGCAGAACGATCCCTTGGCTCAAAAGAACCAAATCCTAGTATGGAGACTTTTTTGCCTTCCACTACTGAATCAACAATCGTTTCAATAGCTGCATCAACAACTAAAGATACATCTGTTTTTGTAAGCTCAGTACGAGCAGCTACAAGATTTACTAAATCAGCTTTGTTCATTGAATTGTTTATATAGCAGAGATTTGAAAGACAAGAGTTTTGAAATCAAGTCTAATTACCTCGAACTTGCATATCATATGGAGCAAATACAAATACGGCAACCAAAAATCCCGGCAGCGCAAAGCT
>QCUA01000020.1 GCA_003210915.1 Prochlorococcus sp. AG-676-L21
TATCTTACAAATATTAGAATCTTGTAAGGATATAAACCGAAGAAAATTATACGGCAAATACACCGAATTTCGGTTTACCTAACTAAACCGGCCAGTATTTACCGATCTATTTTTAATTGGTAATGTAATGTACAAGTACATTCGGAAATGAGCTGAGGATATTTAAGAAATACAAATGGATTTAATTATTACTTCCAGATTAGTAATTCCTTCAAGAGAATTAAAATGGCGTTTTTCTAGATCATCAGGCCCGGGAGGTCAAAAAGTAAATAAAACTAATACCAGAGTAGAAATTATTTTTAATATCGAAGAATCAAAAGTCTTAAATGATTATCAAAAGAAAGTTTTAACGAAAAAATTGAAAACTAAATTAGTCAATAACTGTATTTGTTTAGCCGTCCAGGAAGAAAGGAATCAATTACTTAATAGACAAATAGCTATTATAAGAATTAGCTCAGTAATTAGAAATTCATTAAAAAATTCATCCAAAGTTAGAAAAGCAACGAAACCATCCAAAGCCTCTCAAAATAGAAGACTTGACTCCAAAAAAAAACGGGGAGAATTAAAGAAGAATCGACAGAGAAAATATTAAATTATTTAAATTAATTTTGATGAAAATATTTTCTAACTTTCAATGTCCAAATTGGATTATTTTATTGATATCTTTGATTTGATTTCTTTTCATTAAACCTCCAAATAAATGAAAAAAGAATATGATTTTTGGTTAATTGATTCTAACTCTGTTGGAGTAATTCGTTTTTATAAAAAAAACGAGAATAAAGAGGATTTGATCGAATTTATGCTTATTGAAGAAGGTATTGTCATGGGTAGTCATGGTGAAAATCCACCTTTAATGAAAACAAGAAAAGAAATGAAGATCCAAGATGCAAGATTATTTTGGAAAAAATTAATAAATGAAGGATGGCAAAAAACTAATCCTAAATGGTAAATAAATTGTGCTTTAAAAATAATTTTAAATTTAGAAAAATAAATTTATTTCCCAAAAAAAGAATTTTTTTAATTTTAAAAGGTTTTCCAAAATCAGTTACTAAATTTAAGAAACTAAAATATGAATATATTTTATTTATACGCTTATAAAAGTCCCTTTAGGATATAACTCTGCAATTCTATTCTTTTGTATAATATTTTTTTTCTTAAGGTCATTTTCATATCTTTTTAGCATCATCAAATAATTAGTAGATCCAAACAAAAATAAAAAAATAATGAATTGAAAGCCTGCCTCTAAGTTCATAATTTTATATTTAAACTTTATTTAAATTTGACAACTTTTTTATAAAAAGACATCAGTATTTATATCTATTTAAAAGAAAAATTAATATCTCTATAAAATTAAAGGATTTTTTATAGGAATATATAAGTTAATTTATTAATTTTCAATAGCAATTTGTTTGGACAATGCTTAGCATTTGAAAAAAACAAATTTGAATAATAATTTATCTGAACAAGCTTTTAATCAACTCCTTTTGCAAATTGTGGGTACAAAATTAATAGATAGTCTTAATATGATTGATTCAGATTCAAAATCAAAGATTGAAAAATGCATAGCTATCACTAATGAAGAATATTCTTATGCATTATCATTACAGGCTGATTGTGTTCCAGATTCCAAAAGAATGATAATTCAAGCTCAAAAAAGATTAGAAAGTCTCAACTCATTGTTGACTTTAGCGAAATTAATATAAATTTAAAAACGATTTCTATTTACTTTATAAATTTGAATATCTGACTCTTAAATTTTAAAAAGTAAAAAATGCAGGAAATTATTAATAATGAAATACCATATAAACCACCTAATGGATTTGTATTAGCTGCACCATAACCAACTAACCAGTTAGGCGCTTCTTTAGATATATTTATTAAACCATTATTCAAAACAAACCAAATACCGACAAGTCCACCATGAAGACCAATAGCACCCCATAATGATCCCTCATCTTTTAATCTTATAATTGAACAAAGGATTCCTAAAGTGAATAAACCTAAAAAAATGCCTAATGTATTCCAAAATGGCATTTTGAATCCAATATGAGCAAGGCTAAAAACTATAGATTGACTAATTAAGGCAACTTTTATTCCAAATTGAAGTTTTAAGTCTTCTAAAAGCCATCCCCTAAAAATTATTTCCTCAGCGACCCCAATGCCAAAAGTAAGTAAAATCCCATTTAATATTATGTCTGAGGACAATCCTCCTGAAAAAGTAATGTAATTACTTTTGAGTAATGGTATCAAAATTAAAATTAGTAATATTAAAGCAAAAATAATCCCTTGAGAAAAAGATAAGATATTATTCAAAAAAGTTTTATTATTTAAACCAAGTGTTTCCCAACTATTTCTTATTTGCCATCGAAAATTAAACCATGCAGGCATTAAGGAAATAAATAATAAGAATGTAAATATTGTTCCTATTAAGGATAAAGCTTCTTTGCTTAAACTTAAGAATAAAAATGACTGCGAGAATATCCAACCTAATAAGTAAAGAAATGGGACGAAGATTATAGTTGAAAAAATTTTAGTTTTATGAAGAAAAATACTGTTTGTTTGTTTTTTGCTTTTCTTGTTTGAATTATGCATATTTTTTATTTAATAAATTAATTAAGCTAAAATTTTCTTATCGACTCATCTATATTTTTTGACGAACCTGCCTTTCCAGTTAAGACTCTAAAAATTTGTTGTAATAAATTCGAATTTTTCTTTTTTTTATGAATTTCTTTTTTAGATAGGTGCGATAAATCTCTATAAAATTTTCTGGTAATTTTATCTTCTTCTTCGCTAGGCCAAAGTAAATTAGAACCTTCTTCATATTCTTCCTGGTATCTTTTTTTATTCATTTTTTTTGCATATCTAAACAATGTAAATTCTACTTATTGCCAATACTTAAAAGTATTCTTTACTTAGTTTGTATATTTATTTAAATGTAAATGGAACTTAATTTCAAGACTTTAATGTTTACAGCATTATCTCCAATACTCATTGTTGCAGCAATTCTTGTGGTTTATTTATTTCATTAAGTTCAATTTTGTTATCTAGAAATTTTTAATTTAAATAATATCAAGGGTGAATAATACCAGTTTTTTCTAAAACAAAGGATAAAATTGCTATTGCAGCCATAACTGTAAGGATTTTGTTCTTATTGATGAAATCCATATTAGATATAGATAATTAATAACTAGTGCTCTTTTTAAAAATTAAGCGTATATGGTTTTATATTCAATTATTTTAAAAAAAAAATATATTTCATTAATAAAAATTTTCATAAATAACGATACTAAACTGTAAATTATATTTAAATTTAGTTTAAAGATTATTTTTATGGATAAAAAAGGAGCAAAAGGCTATTGGATATCAACAGCAAAAATAATTAATCAGGAATTATTTGATGAGTATGTAAATAAAGTTGCGCCATGGCTAAAAGAAGTTGGAGGGGAAGTATTTGCAAAAGATACAGAACCATTAGGAAAGGAACGAACTGAGGATTCTAATTTAGCGATTATTTGTGAATTTCCTTCCATGAGGGCAGCAGTTGAAGCTTTTGAATCTGAAGAATATAGAGAACTTTCAAAGTTGAGAAGAAAAGCAACTGAGAATTCTACCTTTACAATAATGGAAGGTTTAGATGAAGCTGCAAAATTAAGAAGAGCGATGGGGAAATAATTTGTTATTCATAATTTCTGTGATTTCTATATATAGTGATTAATAAGAGAATTTTTATAAGAAATTAATGGAACACAGCTATTTTGGAGATTTAATACCCTCTATAAACTCATATCAGAAAATTATTGATCAATACGAAAGAGGTTTAAAAAAAGGAGAATTTTATGAGGAGCAAATTGGAGAAGATTTAATTTATCCAGATTGGTAAAAAATGCTTACAACAAAAATTACTTATGCTCTATCAGATTGGATTAGAGAGTGGCGAAAATGTAGAAAAGAAAATCCATCTCTTGATGATTGTACAAAGTTTACAGAATGGAAAATAGAAAATTATGAATTAACAGATAGTGATCGTATGATAATTGAGAGTATTTTACTTTATGAAACTGAAGAAAGTTGAAAATTTTATTAATCTAATTTTTCATATAAATTTCTCCCCTTCCAAGTCCATCCATTTCCAGTAACTGTTTTATAAATAGATAAAAAACTTATATAAATCACAATAAATCCGCCTATGCTATTGAGGTACCAGTAATTATTAGGGATATTAAATTTATTCTTAAATATTAGCCTTTTTAATCCATAACTAATAATAGATATAAAAGAAATTAGAAAAGTTAGTAAATATATCTTTGTATTGTCAGTAAAATTAATTTTTATTAGTGATATCAGAAATAAAATCAAAGGAAATGAATATAAGAAAAATACAAATATTGATGCACTTAGTGATTTTAAAATATTTTTTTCAAGGCCTAGGAACCAGTTTTTACTCCATCCTTCTATTAATGAATTTAAATTTCTATACATATTAAGAGAGATATCGTTAATTGCTATAGAAAAATTTAAATTTAAATTATTTGATTTTATTTTTTCGGCTAATGCTAAATCTTCAACGACTTCATTATATGTTTCTAGATGTCCGCCAATTAGATCATAAGATTTTTTTTTAAATAGCATAAATGGACCTGCGGCAAAAGAATCTTTATTTGATGAATCATTAGTTTTAAAAATTGGGAAACCTAGCATAAGAAGACTAGTCATTATTGGTTGAACCATCCATTCTGCTAAGCAAGTACAATTTATTTTTGGAGCTAAAGATAATAAATCAATATCTTCGGTACAAGATTTTAATAATGCATTAAAAATACAATTTTTACCAATTATGACGTCCGCATCTATAAATAAAATCCAATCAGTGGTTAATTGTTTTGATCCTTTATAGCAAGCCCAATTTTTTCCAACCCAATTTTTGTCTCTTGGTCTATCCCCAGACGAAATAATTTCTATATCATCATTTTTTTGAAAATATTCATCCTTGCATTTTATAGCCTCATGATAAGTATTATCAGCACTTGAATCATCAACAACTAAAATTTTAAAAGTTTGGCAAGGTTTTTTTATTTCACTTAATGCTTTTAGGCAATTGACTATATTTATCTCTTCATTATAAGCCGGTATTAAAATTGATAAGCTCTCATTAAGTGGCTTTGAATAAAGAGAATTTTTTAAAAAAGGTGCTTTATTAAAAATATATATTTCATAAAAAAATGAAAATAATATAAGAATAAAAGATAAAAAACCCAAACATAAGATGATGTTATTTGCGTTTAAAATCATTTCTTGGCTCTTATAGATAGGATCTCTATTTACTTTTTAATATTAAAATTATATCTTTAAAATCTAATTAGATAGGATAGGTCAAACAGAGCATTAAAATTCTCGTATAAATCGATAAAAAAGTAAATCAGCATATTTACGGATTTACTTGAAATAGAGATAGGAGTAATTTATGAATGTTGAGTTAGGAGGCAATCTAAATGATTGATAGTCCGCCTGAAATTTAGCAAATTTACAAATATAGGAAGTGTATTCCTGACAATGGGATTAATCGAAAAATAAAGTTCAATCAATTAGTCTGATAAGACTTCGCTTTATAATTACCAGCGACAAAAAAGGACTAAATTTATCGAGAAGTATCCCCTGATCCACCTATTTTAAGCTCATGAATAAATGAACTTCAAAATATGTATTATAAATCCTGAAAGTAGGAAATAAGAATTTAAAAGAGGACTGTTATCACAGGCCTCTTTTTTACTGATTTATATAATTTTAAATGTTTATTATTAGTTAATATTAATTTTCAATTTGAAATAAATTATATTTGTAAAATGAAAGAGAAAAATTTATTCCCATCCATCGAACCAAGAGAAAAGGGTTTTTTACAAGTAAGTAAGATTCATTCTATTTATTGGGAAAGATCTGGAAATCCAAAAGGTAAAAAGATATTAGTAATTCATGGTGGCCCTGGAGGAGGAAGTCAGCCAAGATATAGGCGATATTTTAATCCTGAAAAATTTGATATTATTCAATTTGATCAAAGAGGCTGCGGTTCTTCAAGACCTTTTTCAGAATTAAGAGAAAATACAACAGGCGACTTAGTAAATGATATTGAAAAATTAAGAGTAAACTTGAAAATAGATTCTTGGCATTTGTTTGGGGGTTCATGGGGATCTACTTTAGCTTTAATTTATGCAATTAAAAATCCATCAAGAGTCTTAAGTATGACCTTAAGAGGAATATTTTTATGTAGAAAATTTGAACTCTTATGGTTTTATCAATATGGCGCAAGTGAGATATTTCCTGAAGAGTTTGAAAAATATATTGAAGTAATTCCTAAGGATGAAAGGGTTGACTTGATATCTTCTTTTTACAAATATCTTACCTCCCCAGATATTGAACTTAGATCAAAAGCTGCTGCTTCCTGGACAAATTGGGAACTTTCTACAAGCCATCTTATAAAAAGAGATATTGATGTTGGTAAAAGTAAAACTAATTCCTTCTCAGATGCTTTTGCTAGAATAGAGTGTCATTATTTTATAAATAAGATTTTCTTAGAAGAAAATTTTATTTTGAAAAATATAAAGACTATAGAATCTATACCAACTAAAATAATTCAGGGTAGATATGACGTAGTTTGTCCTGTAAGGAGTGCATGGGACCTTAGTAGAAAATTAATAAATTCAGAGTTAATTATCGTAGGTGATGCAGGTCATTCAATGAGCGAAAAAGGCATCACATTAAAATTATTAGATTCAGTTGAAAGATTAGAAAGTTTTTAGGCAAATTTTATTAAAAATAAATCTATCAAGTGTTATAGGCCATTATCTTCAATATTTTTAGCAATACTTCTTAGTAGCTCAACGATATCAGAGTCATCACATTCTGTATCCTCTTTAAGCAGAATACATTCATCCCTAATGCTTACATTAGTGCTCCACCAAATTCCGGAACTATTAGTATCGTCCCATTCAAATCTATCGGACATTACTACTAAGAATTAACTTTAATTTCTTCTTTCATTTCTTCTTTTACTTCTTCTGGCCATTCAATATCAAATCTTGAATACTCTTCAGTTGCAAATCCTTCAGGATGGCGCTTACAAATTTTTCTTCTTCTAACAAAAACGTGGTCAACTCTTTTCTCTTCTTCGGGGGTAACTGTTCTTTCAATTTCTATAATTTCAGTAAATTCTGTTGATTTAAGCTCGATTGTAGGTTTCTTCATGCTTGCAATAAATAACCTTCATACATTAAAGGTTGATACTGATGATCGTGGATTTCTATTTGTAACTTATTTAACTTAAATTTTTTTTAAAATAAATTTTTTGACAGCTTTTAAGGTTTTAATTTTCTTGAATAAATTAAATTTATAATTCAAGATTTAATTCATATTGAAGATCACCTTTTGGTTTTATATTAATCTTTTTAGGATGATTTTTTTTCTTAATTGATGATGTTCTTCTAGAGCCGTGTTTTAAATATACTTCTTTTGAAATATCCCAATAACCATTTTTTTGAGTTATTTCTTGAATCTTTTTTCTGGCAATCTTAGTAGTTTTTGAGAGGTCGATTATTGGTTTTGCATATTCAGAATTTGAATACGCACTTGAATTGAAATTTTCCATCAACCAGGGTTCATGTATAAAGTTATCAGGATAATGTTTTATCTCCGGTACCCATTTTCTAATAAAATTCCCTTTTGGATCATGATCTTTCCCTTGCTTAATAGGGTTATAAATTCTATTTATATTTATAGAGGTTGTACCTGATTGCATTTGGCATTGATTCCAATGAATGCCAGGCTCATAGTCAATAAATTTGCATGCCAATACTGAACCAGAATCTTGCCATGGTATCCATAAGTTATAGCTTGCAAAAGACATCAACATTGCACGCATTCTGAAATTAAGCCAGCCGTTAAAATTTAAAGATCTCATACAGGCATCTAAGAAAGGAAAACCAGTTTTCCCTTCACTCCATAATTGGAGAAAATCATTATCTTTTTTTCTGATTTTTTGGAAATATGGATGAAATTCTTTAAATTCTAATTCTGGTTCACTTTCAAGTTTTTGAATAAAATGACAATGCCAAGTTAATCTACTTTTTAGCATTTTAGAATTAGAATCTTTAATTAAACTTGCTTTATAAAAAATCTCTTTTAAAGATATGCAGCCCCAACTCAAATAAGGAGATAGTCTTGAACAGCTATCAAATGATTTTTCGGGGCTTGAAATGTCTTTTGAGTAAGAATTTAATTTCTTACTGAAAAAATATTCCATTCTTTTTAGACCATTTTCCCTCCCACCCTTTAATCTTCCTTCACATAAATCATCTTTAAAGCTAAAGAAATTATCTGGTGGTATTGCTCCAGGATCAATTTCTATAGGATTAATATTTGAAGGCTTTAATAATAATTTTTTCTCCATATTTTTTTTCCATTTTTTTGACCAATTATTTCTATCTAGATTTCCTCTAAATACAGAAAATTGTAAATATTCCTTCCAAATTCTTTTTTTCATTGAAGCCCATTTTCTAACTTCTTTATCTCTTTTATATGTAAAATAGTCCCCAGTTTCTTGATGGCTATATATACCCTTAACATTGAATTTATTAGATATCTCATCAAAAATTTCAATAACTTTACCTGTTCTAATTATTAAAGGTTGTCCAATATTTTCAAGTGAATTTCTTAAATCTATAAGGCTCTCCTTACAAAACTGCCACTGTCTATTTGAATAAGTTTTTTGTCTCCATAGTTCTTTTTCAACTATATAAATAGGCAATATATCTCTATCTTTTAAAGATTCAATTAGAGCCTCATTATCTTTTACTCTTAAATCCCTTTTAAACCATAGTATATTTATATCCTTCATCTATAAAATTTATTTTTATTATAAAAAAATAAATTTTAATTAGTTACCAAATAAAAAATTGATTCTTTTTGGAATAATTTTAAAAACTCTTTATTATCCATCCCTGAAAAAATTTTTTCTTTACAGCTAATATTGATTAATAATTGATGTATAAAATCATTCTAATAATTAGTTTTTTTTAATTAAAATTCAAAATATACATAATAGTGTTCCCATTCTTTTTCTATTTGTTTTAAATTTTCTATATTTAAGTCGAATTACTTACATATTAAATTAAGCCTATCAGCTATAAATGAGTTATAGACAAAAATATTTATGACACAGATTTTTTTAATTGATATTATGCTTGCTGTTTTAGGGGTATTTATTTATTTATTTGGTCTTAAGAAATTATTATTTAATCATCCAAGAACTTCTCAAGATTAATAATAAATGGCAAAAAGTAGTAAGGTAATGCTAATTGAAATAGGTATTAAACGTCTTTCTTTATTAAAAGATAAAAGACAGGGCATTATAACAGAAGAAATATTTTCTGATGCTGAAGAGCTACTTATTAAGAGTGAAATGGATATTTCTTCTAAATAATTAAATTTATACAAATTCTTATAAATTAAAATTCTAATTTTACTTTTTAGATAAATAAAATCTAATCTGACTAAACTTAAAATAAAAATTAAAAATAATGTTAATCACAAAAAGATTATGGGAAAACAACTCCGAACTAGCTTCGCTTAGCTTGAAAACTAAATTTGTTCAAGGGATCAGAAATGGAAACTTACCAAGAAATATTTTTAAAGAGTATCTAGCTCAAGATTATTTTTTTTTAGAGAGCTTTGCCAAGGCTTATGGATTAGCTGTTTCTAAATCAAAAGATAAAAGTGAAATTAAGTCTTTAAGCCAACTCTTAGTAGGTGTGTCTGATGAATTAATTCTTCATGAGACGTATGCAAAAGAATGGGAGATTGATTTGTCTGCTAACTATATTAGACCTGCTACAAAGAACTACACGGATTTCCTTTATGATGTTTCCTCAAAACTAAGTTCAGTTGAAATAATGTTTGCAATGACTCCTTGCATGCGTTTATATTCTTGGATAGGAAAAAATTTATCGTATATGATTATAAATAATCCTTATAAAGAATGGATTCTTACTTACTCCGATGAAAGTTTTGATAATTTAGCAAAATCTCTTGAAAAAATAATTGATAATTACCAAGAACCATATGACATTAATCAGGCTAAGAATTTATATAAAAAAGCCATGGAACTGGAATTAGATTTTTTTAATGCCTATTCAAATTTCTAATAAATCTAAGAAAGTTTTTAATTTAAAAAATTATGTATTCTAATATTGCTCTTTCAATAGGTGGTAGTGATTCAGGAGGAGGTGCAGGCATTCAAGCTGATTTAAGAACTTTTATGGCGCTTAAAGTCCATGGATGTTCTGTGATCACATGTGTTACTGCTCAAAACAGTGTACAAGTAAAATGTGTAGAACCTCTAAAGAAGGATACTTTGACAAGCCAGATTGATACCTTATTTTCAGATTTTGATATCAAATCTTTAAAAACTGGAATGTTGCTAAACGATAGTATTATTAATGCAACAGCCCTAAAACTGAAATCTTTTTCTATTCCAAAGATTATTGACCCTGTAATGGTAAGTAGAACTGGTTCTAAATTACTTGAGGATTCTGCAATTAATGCTTATAAAAAGTTACTTTTACCAATTGCTGATTTAGTAACTCCAAATATTTTTGAAGCAAATCTTCTGTCAAATTTGGATATTAAAAATCAGGTAGATATAGAGCAATCTGCAAAAAGTATTATTAAACTCGGTGCTAAAGCAGTTTTAATCAAAGGTGGTGGATTGAAGGATATGAAAGGGAGGGACTTTTATCTTGATGTCAATGGAGGGAAAAAGTGGTTCATGAATAAATTTATTAATACTCAAAATACGCATGGTAGTGGATGTACTTTAAGTGCTGCAATTTGTGGCTATCAAGCATTAGGATTTGATCTTATAGAGTCAATTCAAAAATCAAAAATTTTTATTGAAAGATCCTTGAAGAACTCTTATCAAATCGGATCAGGCCCAGGACCTCTTGGACATTACCAATCACTCTGAAATAATTGATTTTAAAAAAATTAAAGAAAAGAATAAATTATTAAAATCTTTTATTTGAAAATCTTATTAAAACCACCATTTTTTATTTTGATTTTTTAAAAATAAAATTTCTTCTGTTTCCCACCCACCTTCTAACCACTCAAGATGTTCTAGCAATAAAGATTCGCTTTCTCCTTTTGTTAAATGACCTAGTCTATTTGCAATTCCATCAAATCTTACTTTCATTAACTCTTCGATTTTGATGTTATTCACAATTAAAACAGATAATTTTTATCTAAATAAACTTGATTGATTGTTAATGTCAATGAAATTATTCTTTTTTTATATTTTTAAATATGTAATTTGTATTAAATGCAACTATTTTGTAGTGATAGTAATTAAGACTTATTCTCATAGATTGTATTTCTAGGTATTTTAAAAAATAAATCAGAAATTTTTTATGAAAAACCAAGAAAAAACAACCTCAAAAACAGTTGTTAATGTCGGTTATTGTGAGAGCACTTCTGAGTGGCTTAATAGGATAATGACTGAACTTGCTGATGAAAGTAAGAATTTTGTGGATCTATCAGTTTTGTGCGCATAATTCAATTATTGAAAGTCAATCGCTTAAGGCCTATTTAAGGACTTTTTTGTATTAGATAAACTTATATAAGTTATTTGAAAGGCATATGGTTATGACTTTTCATCGGTATATCTGATGACAATAAATATATTATAAAATAATTAATTTAATAAAATAAATCCTCCCTCCCTATGCGGCCTATCTCAGAAAAACTTTATAAGAAATTAGTTAAAGCTTCCAAAAAATGAATAAATTACTTCTTTACTTTTCAGCTCTATATTTTGGAGTAAATATCGGAAAATCTTTTGCTAGTGATAGCTTTACATACTACTTAATGATTTCTAATTAATCTATCTTTTTCTTGTACATTTTTTAAGCTTTAGTTTTTGACTCTAGAATATTAAAGTAATCTTAAAAAATTCTCAAAGTGTATTTAGATAAAAGTAGTTCTGAAATTATAAATAAATTTAAATTATCCCCTCACCCTGAAGGAGGATGGTTCAGAGAAATCATACGAAGTAAAAATCATGTGACTAGAAATGATGGTCAAAAAAGAAATAATATTACTAGCATTTATTATCTACTTTGTAAAAGTGAAAGAAGTAAATGGCATCGAGTAAATTCTTCTGATGAGATATGGATTTATCTTCAAGGGGCACCCCTTAATTTATATTTTTTAGATGATAATAAAGAATTAAGAAATATAAGATTAGATTTAAATAATCCAATTGAAATGATCCCCTCCGGATATTGGCAGGCTGCTAGAAGTACCGGAGAATTTACACTCACAAGTTGTTGTGTTGGACCAGGGTTTGATTTTAATGATTTTCAAATGCTAAGAAATATAGATCCTTCTCTAAGGCCAGCCAAGGCTATTGAGGAACTAATTTAATTTTTAAAATTTTCTTATAATATGATTAAAATGAATCATGATCTTATTAATACAATCGGCATAAAGCAGATAGCAAGAGAAGAAGCCCATCTTTACCAGGTGAGTGATATTCAAGGATTAATTGATACTTTTGATAAGGAAATTTCTGAATGGTCTGATTTTGATAGTTGGGAAAATATACGAGTTCAGCAATGGATTTTTGAGAGAGCTATGGATATTTATAAAGGTAAGAAAATTGATATTAAATGTAATTGTTGTGAATACAATTACATAAGTCAAAGAGAATTAGTAAAAAGTTCAAATAAAAAATGCTACGGGATAAAAAGTGCTTATATGATCGAACAGGTTTTCCATGAAATTGTATTAGCTGAATCAAGAAGAGAAAGTGATGGTACATATTCATCATAGAGTTATTAAAAATTAACCTTTCTAAGATGTATAAGTGAAACTAAGCTATTAGTTCATAGACTTTATGAAGATTATGTAAAATTTTGATGATGATCTCTCTTCAAAAAAAAAGAATTTGAAGAGTCTTTAGAGAAAGCTTCAAATAAAGACTTATTTGAACAAAAAGATGAATTTAAAGAGGCAACTCCAAAAGTTGTTCATCTTAATTCACTTATTACAAAGAATATTTCTCTTTTTACAAAAGGTCCAAACTATAAATTGTTTGCCTGGCTTATGGTTCACCTATTTGTATTTTCATTATTTTTTTTGGTGGCGACATTTATGAAAAATAATTTTATCCCTTATGTTAATTCTCTTTAAAGATTGAGACTGATTTATATTTCTTATTTTTTTATTCATAAATTAATATTTTATATTGGTGATATAATCAAATCATTCCACTTGTGGATCTATATTTACAAGTAGTCGCTCTTAATATTAGAATAAATTGAATTAAAATAGGTATGAAATAGATATGACCCAAGCAAAATTAGAGGGTTTATTAAAGATAGATAACGAATCATATAACCTTTTAAGAGTCCTCACAATGTTCATGAAGTTAGACAATTCTCAGGAAGTTCCACTTCAGGCAATGGCAGTTTTTTGGTACGTGGCAACCTATCAAAATTGTACTAAGAAGGATATTGAAAAATACTTCGATATGAGTAAAGCTAGTGCCTCAAGGATGACGGATTATATAAGCAGATATCATAGGCTAGGCAAGGCAGGATTAGGCTTAGTTTCTAAAGAACAAGATCCAAAAGATAAAAGAAGAACACTTTTGAAACTTACAAGGAAAGGCAAAGATCTAATTGAAAAGTCTTTTAATACTCTCTATGAGGATATGAAAAGTTTTGAGGCTGAATTTGAAGAATGAATACTTGCAACTCTATTAATTCTATAGTTCTTGGGTAACTTTAAAAAAATATAAACTGAATCTGATTTATAAACGAGGGTTCTCCTTTTGGCTCAGAGGAAAATAACAACTTAGTAGTTACTCCAAAGACTTTCTAAGAAGTTAGAATTAAAGAATTCAGTAATTCATTATCACCAGCAAAAACAGCAATGGAGGAATATAGAGAAAAGTTAGAAAAGATATACCAACAATTAAATGAAGAAGAAGATCCCGTTTTAAGAAAATGGTATCAATCACTTATTCCTAAGGCGATATTATTATTGCCTGTAGTAGCTTTTGGCTTTACATTTTTAAAAGTAAATACTGATAAATCAATATTAGATTTACTCTCTTTTGTTGCAGTCGGAAGCCTATTAGTTTTTGGAGGTATTTTTTTGAATTATCTCTTATCTCAAGGAAGATAATGGAAGAGTTTAGTCAAATAAATATTTTAAACATTAAAAAATTGATTTAGCTCTATTAGCTCTGCGAATTGTTTTTTTTTTAATATGATTTTTCATGGAAAGGTCAGAAATTGCATAAAGAGTTAAAAATAAAACTGCTTTTGCAAAAATTGAAATTTGCATAATAAAAATAAACCTATTTATATAGAACCAAATCGCTAGATATAAGCAAGTCCATAAAGACCTTAAAATCCTGAAGGAATAATTAATAAACAGTTCAATACCAACAAGAGATAATTTACTTTTCGCCGATAATCGTTTTATCTGTAGATTATTTTTATCAGAAACTATTAATAAAATTATTTTTAGTAATTAATACTCTAGATATTTGATGCCTTTCCCCAGTAAAGTGAAAATATCAGAAACTCCTCACACAATAATTTCTGATAATCAAGCACCCTTATCTCTAAATTAGGGTGTTTTTTATTGACTTAAAAACAGAAAGTCATAACTGACACATGTGACAATTAAATTACTTTACTCGTCCCCTTCCGTTGAAGGCAAATGTATGGCATTTTATAAAAGTGTGTAGGAGAGGTTTTACTGAAAAAGTGGAAACAAGGAAACACTTTATTTAGTTAAACCAAAAAAGACCTCTAATAGAGGTCTTTTTTTATGCTTCAAAGTAGAGTAAATATTAAATTATTTTATTTATGAAAATTATCAGAGGAACCAATGGTTAAATTCTGAGTTGAAATCTTATAGAACTTCTCATGTACTGAATCACTAAATTCCTTTTCATTTGAATAATTCATCAGGTCCAGAGGTGCAATATTCTCATCGAACCATTCGTCGTATTGAATATTATTTGGTTCAGCAAAATAAGTCATATTTAATTAATAGCTACCAAAAAATATGTAAACTGTACATGCTATACAAAATCAAAGACTAATTTTTAGAGAGAAACATTGAAAAATCTAAATTCAGAGACAAATTAAAGGCTTCTTGAATTATTGGTTTTAAATTAGTGATTACATAATTATTTTTTTATATGGCTCACTATCACGTTCATGGATTAATTCCTGATGGAATCTCTCAGGCTGAAGGTTACAAAATGTTTGAGCAATATATTGCTTCCGGTGCACCGATGGATAACTTTGAAGGATTTGAATTGATAAGTAGACTGCATGCGCCTGAAACCGGAGAAGTTTTTGTGACTTTCAAAGCTGATAATCATCTGGCAATATCCGAACATTTCGGAGTATGGAGAGCAAAATTCGGCCTCGAATGGAATATAACTGCTGTTTTAAATGATGAAGAAGTCATTCAAAGAAATAAGCAGGTTGCAGATGCTGTTGCTGCGATGGGATAATTTAATTGATTGACAGTCGATCTATATTAGAGGGATAAAACCCTCTTTTTTTATGGCTACAAACGAAGAATTAGAAAAAAGAATTGAAATTTTAGAAAAAGAAGTACAACACCTAAAAGCTATTTTGCAGTATCAAATGAGAAGTAAAAAGAAGTGACGCATATGTATGGGATAGCAATTACTTATGGTGCCGTTAGTTTTTTACTACTTTGTGGCTTTGCCTATTTAACTATTAGGATGACTAAGAAATAACTTATAAAAATAAAAATGAGTTAGGTCAATAAGAGAAAGAAGTTGATGTTTAGGATATTTATTGGGAAGTTTAAATAAGCTTATTTCTAATTACTTTGCTATAAAAAGATTGAGGCCAAACCTCAAAGAGACATAGATTGATTACGTATAGTAGTGTTTTTAATTTAATAACCCTTTCAGTAGTAGGAATTTCTTGGAGGTTTTCTCATTGGTTAATTTGATTTTTTTTATGTCTACAAATAACTTTTAAAGATATTTGTTTTCTTCCAACCTTCTTCTAATAATTCCTTATATTCCTTTCTTGCATCTTCGATAGATTCCACTCTACTTCCTTTCATAACTGGTTTACTACTTCTCTTATACACACATCCATAACTAATCATCATTGCATCAAGACTTGGAGATGGTTTTGTTATGTCTTCAAATGGTTCAAATACTTTTATCCTCGATCTATCCTTATTTATCAAAGTAAACTTATCCATTTTTAACTATTAAGAATAGAATCACAAAGGCTTGAAGGATTTGCTTGTTTAACTATTTTTAGTCTTTTGATAAGTATATCTCGATCTATTTGATGTTTTAAATATTTAATACAAAGATTTTTTTCCCTATTTAAGTACGCTTCTGTTCTTAAACTGCCAGCAATAGAGAATAAATTAATAGCAATAATCGCTAATAAAATGCTCATTGGTTATTTTTTGATAAATGGAATAACCTTATTTTCATTATTCATATTATTTATTTTGATCAAATAGCATAGAAATATTTTAAATTTCGCAGCCGCGATATGAAGGATTCTCTTCACACTTCAGTTTCCAATAAATAACTTTTATATTTGCTCCATTATTTATATCGTTAATAGTCTTGAAGTATTTAGGAATGATTGCATAAGGAAATCTTTTATTCATGTTCTTCTCCCACTTACTACATCTATGTTCTAACTAATGATTCATATCATTTATGAGTATCAGCCTGTACGGTTTAAGGAAGAAAAAAGTACGGTAAGAGGACTAAATTTTGATAATGATATTTAAATGGCAGTCCTAGAGTTAATACGTGGTTGTCATGAGGCAGTTGCAGGGATAAAACTGAAGCCAACCATAAATCATAAGAGATAAAGTCAGGTTATTAAACACACTCCTTAAAGTAAACAGATGATTGACAGTCATCTATATTAGAAGGATAAAACCCTCTTTTTTAAATGACTAATAAATTTTATCAATGGTGGAAAAACCATCGAAGAGTAGTGACTTTTGGAGCTTTTCTAATTTTATTAGGTTTGTATGTATCGCCGGTAATTAAAGAAGCAAAATATAAAAATACATGCATAAGGCTCTCCCAAAAAGCTGCTTTAAACAAATTCAATGGGGATAATATCGGAGAAACACTTTTAAAAGAAACTGGTTTAAGTATTAAGGAATTAGCAAAAATAGAAGGTTATAAGAATTGCTTATAATGAAAGGCTTACTACTTCTAACAAAGCTTTAATTAAGCACTTTTTAAAGGAATTAAGTTAAGACTAGAACTATTATTACCAGTAACATAAGCACGTTTAATGCAATTGCTATCAGAAATAACCCTCTTCTATCTTTTGCCATTAAACCTTACAAGTTAGTGATTAATTCTTAGCTCTTATTCTTTTCATAATCTGCAACTAGCGATACCTTTATTAAAGGGTGTAATTATTGACAGCCAATATAAAATAAGGAGTAATTAGATACTTTATTAATGCAAAAATTTAGAAATTTATTAATCTCAGCAATAACAATTTCATCAGTTATCCTACCTTTGGAAATTACTAAATCTCAAGAAAAGATTGAAGTAATACCTCTTATTTAAAGTACAAAGGGTCTTGGAGGGAATAAGATTTCTTACCCCAGAGGGAAGCAATCCGAGCTTAGATTCTTCAAGGTTATTATTCCTGTTGGATTAAAGACTCCAATTCACACTCATCCAGCGCCAATGGTTGTTTATCTTGCTCAAGGAGAATTGAAGCATACGAGAGGAGATGTTGTTAATTACTTTTCATCAAAGCAATCATTAATCGAGAGTAATGATGGCGATGAACATTTCGTTGAAAATATAGGTAATAAACCAGCAGTTCTTTATGTAGTGGCGGCATCTGCTGTGGGACTCCCTACAACTATTAATAAATGAAAATCTCAATACTTTTAATTGATAGTCGATATAAAATAATATGTGATTAGCTTTTTTTATGAACACGCTTATTATCTCAACTTTTAGTTGTACATTTGAGGAATTTAAAAATGATGTTACTAATTTATTTCTTGAAGAAATGTGCAAAGAATTTGTCACTGATTATGAGTTTGTAAAAGTCAATGACCATAAATCTCATTTATTAATGAACTGTACTGACTTAGGAAAATTAGGTGCAGAGATGGAATCGCCTTTTGCAAAGGAATGGGATAAAAAAAATAATTGTAAGGATACTGTCTATGCGATTGAACTTGTTGGGTAAATGAAACGCTTACTACTTGCAGCATTACTATTTATTCATACTGAAATTTCATTTGCAAAAGAAGAACTGAATTATACGGTTACCTCTGATTCTCAGATACAAAATGTTAATGGTAGTTTTGAAGCTATTGGAAATGTAGTTATCAAAAGTAGTAAGAATAATTTTGAAGCCTCCTCAAATAAGCTTACTTACGACAAAGATGCGAGAACTTTAAAACTAGTTGGAAATGTATTTGTTAAAAATTTACAGTCTGATGAAGGTTTATCTATCCAGGAATCATATGGCGATGAATTGACTATATTTACTGACTCGGGACTTTTGAAATTTAATTCTGAAAATAAAAATAGAGTAAAAACAAAACTTAAATTTTAAATGAAACGATTATTTCTCTCATCTCCAATAGTTAGTAATTGAAAGTCGATCTATAATTGACGGAATAATACCTTTATCTTTTGTATGTCTCCCTCAAATTTTATGAATGTTGTTCGATTTAAATTGAAACAGGATTGCGTAGAAAAGTATTTTGAAGTAATTAATAAAACGGATTCCTAGGAATGATACAAAGATATATTGCTAAAACTGGAAATTATGATTACTTTTTTGTTGGTATCTGGGAAAGTGCAGAAGCTATAGCAGCCCAGAGATCTAAAATGATTGCTCATCTTGATGAAGTAAGAGGATTCATGGAAGAGCTTTCGCCAGAATTAGGAGTAACTGATCCTATTTTTGGAAATATTATTGCCTAATAAATTTTTACATGAATATTTCTCCTCACTTATTAATTGATGCAGTAATACTAAGTACTGCTCTCACTATAACTCTGGTACTAAGAGCTAAAGGTAATGCAGCAAGAAAAGAGCGAGAAAGTAAATGATTACTAAAAAAGAAGAAAAAGAATACGAAAAACCTAAATTATTTAGGATTTGGAATTTTCTAATCTATGGAAGTTTTTTTGCTATTGGTGCTTTCTTGGTTTATTTATATTCCGCTTATATATTTATAAATAAATAATGGAACATTGGCTGATAAATTCCAATAGATCAGAAGTGAAAAGATTTATAAAGAATGGGAAGAGTATTGATGGAGTTTTCGAGTATATGTTTATTGACTCTGGAAAAATAGTTGGAGTATTAGGGAAAGAACCCCCAGTTTTGACAACAACAGTTTCTGTAGAAATAGATTTAGCTAGAGAAATTTATGAAAGATTACTTTCTCAAGGTTGGCGTAAAACAAAAGTAGTTTGGTAATAAATAATCATTTACCTTCTTTAATAGTTTTTGCTTAAAGTGGGAGTTATTAGATTTGTGATTTGAACTTTGTACGGGTTAAGGAACGACAAGGTTCGGGAGTAGGTATGTATAAATACTTAGTGAATAATTAAGACTTCCTAGAGTAATTGCATGGTTGTCATGAGACTGCCGCGGAAGCTGCAGAAATCAACCATACTTTTTATACAAGGAATAAATATGACCGACCCAATTCTCTATCTTTCAATGATTTTAGGACTTACTGGAGTGTACGTTTTAATCTCATCTTTTGGTGATGATGACGATGATAGTAATGATGATGGTGAAAGATATATCTATAATCTTGAATACGTAAAAGTAGGTAGGTAGATAGTATTAATTAAATAATTTATTCATTAATGAAGGTACAAATTATTGACCATTGATCTGACATGAATAGCGATGAAGAGGTAATGATATTTAGGGATTTTTGCTCTCACGGCTAGAAAGACCTGATGTTAGTATTTATATACGTTCATCCTAGTAATATCTGGACGCATGACATGGAAATAGGGAACGGGATTTCCATTAACTGCAAAGGTCATGAATAACCTCGTACTCATTAGAGAGAAAATCAAAAGAGCGGAAAGGCTAAACAAAGCTCAACTTCTTGCTACAAAAAATGGAGAGATTACTCCTTATAATCCTTCTGTTTTTGAGCTAAGACAAAAGCAAGCTCGTAAAGA
>QCUA01000021.1 GCA_003210915.1 Prochlorococcus sp. AG-676-L21
TCGGAATAAGGTGGAATCCAGGAACCATATTTTGCACTAATAGAATGGATTTATGCAATTTTTATAATAAAAAAAATAAGCAATTATAAAAAACTAGAGCTTTATTACTGGTTAAGTCTCGCAATGATACCTAATTTAATTGGAGCTATGTGTGCAATTACATGGCATATTTTTGATAATCAACCTGAATTATATGGGTTAGTTACCCTACAAGGGATATTCACTTTTCTAGGGAATTCAACATTAGCCATAGCTACTATTGCGATTTATAAAAGAACAGAATCCTATGAATGATTTTTTTTTAAGATTTCTAAATATCTTATCAGGATTTGATAATACAGCCTTATTTGCAGCCTCTATAATTCCATATTCCATTTTTTTATATTATTTGTACAAGATAAAGTCATTAAATAAACTAATAAAAATTGGTTTTTCATTAACTGTTTTATTCGTATTTATAACTATAGTAATTTCAATATTTTCACTGACTTACTTCAATCGAACCCTTGTTGAAGTTGACGTACTTCATGGTTCAGCAGAATTTTTCTTAACCTTAAGCGATTTTGTTATTTTACTTGGCTTTATAAGGATGTTAAATCGTCTAGAAGTAAATAACTCTTAAGACCTTTTACAATTATGTGATTTTTTGCTCGAAATAAAGGAGAATATAAAAAATAACGTTTTTCTATGCTTACTACATTATTTGCAGCAGCTTCTGCTCCCGCTACTTTTGAATGGTCACCAAAATGTGCCATCGTAATGATTGCATGTAATGTTTTTGCTTATGCAATTGCAAGAGCCACAATAAGAAAGCCTAATGAAGGTTTTGAAATTCCTAATTCAAAATTCTATGGTGGCTTAAGTCATGCTTCTGTAGTAGGAGCTAATTGCTTAGGACATATCTTCGGAATAGGTGCAATACTTGGATTAGCATCTAGAGGTGTTTTGTAGAATTATTCAATAGTAATTAATAAATTCAATTTAACAAATTAAATTTATTAATAATTTTTTCTGCCATCTGGTCAGGTTTAAGACCTAATTTTTCTTTACTCTGATCAGGTGAGGCATGATCTACAAGTACATCAGGAATACCAATTCTGAAAACAGGTACATTTACTTCATTGTCGTTTAACATTTCAACAATAGCCGAGCCAAATCCTCCAACTAATGTACCTTCCTCCATTGTTACTACTTTTTTAAGTTTATTTACTAGGGGAATTATTAAATCTTGATCAAGAGGTCTAACAAATCTAGCATTAACAATACAAGAACTAATACCTTTATTTTTTAGTAATTTAGAAGTTTCAGTGGCGGCTTCAACCATAGAACCATAAGCAATAATTAAAACATCGTCACCTTCTTCCAATATTTCTCCTTCCCCAATCGTCAAAGGCTCCCAGCCCTCATCCATTACTGCTACACCTAATCCTGAACCTCTTGGGATACGAAGCGCGGTTGGACCCTTATGATTAATTGATGTAATTAACATTCTTTGTAGTTCAGCTTCGTCTTTAGGAGCCATTAAAACAAAATTAGGAATAGCTCTCATATAACTAATATCATATTGGCCTTGATGAGTTGGACCATCTGCACCAACAATTCCAGCTCTATCTAAAACAAAAGAAACAGGAAGATTCTGAATACCTACATCATGAATCAGTTGATCAAAAGCACGTTGTAAGAAAGTACTGTAAATTGCAACAACAGGTTTAAGACCATCGCATGACATTCCTGCAGCTAATGTAACTGCATGTTGTTCAGCTATTCCTACATCAATATATTGTTCTGGAATATTTTTTTGTAATAAATCTAGTCCAGTTCCAGTAGCCATTGCCGCGGTAATTCCTATGACCTTACTGTCTTGCTCACAAATTTTTAATAGGGTTTGTCCAAATATTTTGCTGTAACTAACTGGTTTAGGCTTGCTTGATGGAATTGATTTACCAGTAGTAAGATCGAATGATGATTGAGCATGGTAACCTACTTGATCTGCTTCTGCATATGGGTATCCTTTCCCTTTTGTTGTAACAACATGAACCAATACTGGTTTTTTAAGTCTATGAGCTGCATTGAAAGTATTTATAAGATTAGAAATATCATGTCCATCAATTGGTCCCATATAGGTAAAACCAAGCTCTTCAAAAACTGCTCCAACTTTGGGTACAGCTAAACGTCTAACACTTCCTTTAATATTTTTAATTTCTTCAGGTATATCTTTACCTATAAGAGGAATATTTTTAACACTTTCTTGAACACTATCTGACAAAAATTTTAATGGTGGACTAAGTCTAACTCTATTCAAATATGTTGAAAGAGCTCCAACAGGAGGAGATATCGACATATCATTGTCATTCAGAACTACCACTAAGGGAGTATTTGGCAAATGTCCCGCATGATTTATTGCTTCTAAAGCCATTCCACCAGTTAATGCTCCATCACCTATAACTGCAACGCATTTATGTTTTTCCCCTTTTCTATCTCTTGCAATTGCCATTCCCAAAGCAGCTGATATTGATGTACTTGCGTGACCTGCTCCAAAGTGATCAAAAGGACTTTCAGTACGTTTTAGATAACCAGCAATACCTTTTTGTTGACGTAAAGAATCAAAATCGTTAAAACGTCCAGTAATTAACTTATGAGGATAAGCCTGATGACCAACGTCCCATACAACTTTATCAAAATCAAGATCTAAGGTTTGATATAAAGCAAGTGTTAATTCAACGACCCCTAGTCCAGGACCTAGATGTCCTCCACTTGTCGAAACCACCTCCAAATGTCTCTCTCTAATCTGACAGGCAATTTCATCTAATTGTGATAACGTTAAACCATGTAATTGATTTGGATGGCTTAACTCACTTAAAAGCATTATTTAAAAATATTTACTTATCTAATCTAAAACGTTATGGTGCAAATTGAGTAATTTTTTTGAAATAGATTATGTAATGTTTTATTAGATTAATATTTAATGCTAAAAATATAAATATGGAAGATTATTTAACAAAAATACTTCAGGCTAAAGTCTATGAAGTAGCTAAAAAAACACCTTTAGAAAAAGCAAATAATTTAAGTAAAGCACTTAAAAATAATATTTATTTGAAAAGAGAAGATCTTCAAGATGTATTTTCTTTTAAGATAAGAGGTGCCTTTAATAAAATGAGACAATTACCACAATCAAAACTTGCTAATGGAGTCATAACATCAAGTGCTGGTAATCATGCACAAGGAGTAGCACTAAGTGCATTGAAATTAAATTGTAGCGCAACTATATTAATGCCAATAACTACACCTTTAGTAAAAGTAAATGCTGTTAGAAATCTAAAAGCAAAAGTTATATTATTCGGTGATAATTATGATGAAACCTACAAGGAAGCATTACGCCTTAGTGAAGAAAATAATTTATGTTTTATTCATCCATTCGATGATCCTGATGTAATAGCTGGACAAGGGACAATCGCCATTGAACTAGAACAACAAGTCAAAGAACCACCAGAAGCAATATATGTTGCGGTTGGAGGAGGAGGTTTAATAGCTGGTATTTCTATTTACATAAAAAAAATTTGGCCACAAGTAAAAATAATTGGTGTAGAGCCTGAAGATGCTGATGCGATGACTAAATCCCTAAATAATTCAAAATTAATAGAATTAGCATCAGTTGGTCAGTTTGCTGATGGAGTAGCAGTAAAAAAAGTTGGAGACAAAACCTTTGAAATCGGAAGAAAATATATCGACAAAATGATAACTGTAAATACTGATGAAATATGTGCCGCTATTAAGGATGTTTTTGAAGATACAAGATCAATACTAGAACCAGCGGGAGCTCTATCTATTGCAGGAATGAAAAAGGATATATTTGAATCAAAATACGCAAATAAAAATATGATTGCCATCGCATGTGGGGCAAATATGAATTTCGAAAGACTACGATTTGTAGCAGAAAGATCTGCACTTGGAGAGTACAAAGAAGCAATGTTTGCTGTTGAAATACCAGAGAAAGCGGGAAGCTTAATTAATTTCTGTAGTTTGTTAAATAATAGAAATTTAACGGAATTTAGCTATAGGATGTCCAACTCAGTTAATGCTCAAATATTTGTAGGAATCGAGGTTAATGGAGTAATTGATAAAGAAGAACTTTTACAAGAATTTAGAAAATCAAGTTACCCTTTTATAGATATAAGTAATGATGAATTATCTAAAAATCATCTAAGACATATGGTAGGTGGACGTTTGCCTCAAAAATTTACTGAATTAGAAAAATCAAAATATGTCGAATTGCTATATAGATTTGAATTTCCAGAAAGGCCAGGAGCATTAATAAATTTTCTAAAAAATATGAAATCAAATTGGACAATAAGCATCTTTCACTATAGAAATCATGGGTCTGATGTAGGGAAAATTGTTATAGGAGTATTAATAGATAGTGCTGAAATTAATTACTGGAATAAATTTGTTGAATTCTTAGGATATAAATACTGGGATGAAACTAATAATCAAACATATAAATTATTCCTTGGTGCATCTAATTAAAAATAAGGTAACTTGGGAAAGAGTTAGGTAGTAAAAAAATTAATCAAACTGATCTAATTACTAAAAAATTAACTGATATAAGTTTAGTTACAAGAGTTGAGGCTGTTCTGTATCTTAAAGGAAGACCAATATCAAAAAAGAATCTTTCAGAAATTACTAATGCGGATATTAATTCTATTGACAAGGCATTAAGAGAACTAAAGGTAAAATACTCAAACACAAAATCTGCAATAGAATTAAATGAAATAAATAGTTGTTATTGTCTAGAGTTAAAATCGACTCTAAATGAATTTGTAGAGGATTTATTACCATCTGAATTAAGAACATCAGAATTAAGGACCCTCGCAACAATTGCAATTAAGAAAAAAATACTGCAATCAGACCTTATAGTTATAAGAGGGTCAGGAGCCTACGACCATATAAAAGAATTAACAAATAAAAATTTTATTATTAAACGTAAGCAAAAAGATGGGAGATCTTATTGGCTATCATTATCTGAAAAATTTTTTCAAACTTTTGCAGTAAGCAATGAATATTTATCGCAAATAGGCGGCAATAAAAAGTAAATGTTACTATTAACTAAACTACTAGAGAATAATGTTATCTGAGATTTTTGCGGTTTTAGGACAAACTTTATCAATTTATTCATTTATTTTGATTATTAGGATTTTACTTACATGGTTTCCAGGAATAGATTGGAGCAATGGAATATTATCAGCATTAACGTCAATAACAGATCCATATTTGAATATATTTAGAGGGATAATCCCTCCAATTGGTGGATTTGATATCTCATCATTGTTAGCATTTCTACTACTTAATGTTATCCAAAACCTTATTACTAATCTTCAATATGCCAGCCTAGGGTATGGTTAAATTTAACGATCATCTCCAGAACCAGAAATTTTACCCTTAGCTGCTCTTAATTTCAATTTATCTAAATTTTGTAAAGCGACATCCTCCAATTTGAAATCAAATTCGTTGCAAAGATTAGACAAATACCATAAAACATCACCTAACTCTTTTTTTATCCCTTTCTTAGATTCATCATCAAATATACCTTTTTTATCTCTAATTACTTTTTTAACTTTTTCAGCAACTTCACCAGCTTCGCCAACCAATCCTAGTGTTGGATATATATTGTTTGAGCCTAAATTTGGATATTGGGCTGTTAAGCGAGCTTGCTTCTGATAAGTTTTAAAATCCATAGATCAAATAACTAACTTTATGTATGTTAAATTTACTTATATCTAGCAATATTATTTATATATGTCGAATATTGATTTAAAAAGAAGGACTAAGATTGTAGCAACAATTGGTCCGGCTACTCAATCTGAAGAAATTATTACTGATCTAATAAAAGCTGGAGTTACAACATTTCGATTAAATTTTTCTCATGGCGATCATAAAGATCATCAAGAAAGAATTAAAACCATAAGAAAAGTTTCTGAAAAGCTAGATCTAGATATTGGTATACTTCAGGATCTTCAGGGTCCTAAAATAAGATTAGGAAGATTTAAAGATGGTCCTGTAAAAGTAAAAAAAGGAGATAAATTCTCATTAACTTCTAATGAAGTTGAATGTACAAAAAGTATAGCTAATGTTACCTACAACAAACTTGCACAGGAAGTAACTTCAGGAAAAAGAATATTGTTAGATGATGGAAAAATTGAAATGATTGTTGAGAAGGTTGACATAGGAAATAAAATATTAGAATGTAAAGTAACTGTTGGAGGAGTCCTTTCTAACAACAAAGGAGTAAATTTTCCAGATGTACAATTATCTGTTAAAGCATTAACTGATAAAGATATAGAAGATCTTGAATTTGGATTAACTGCTGGGGTTGATTGGATAGCTCTTAGCTTTGTAAGAAATCCATCAGACATAAATGAAATAAAAAATTTAATAAATAAGAATGGGCATTCGATACCTGTTGTAGCCAAAATTGAAAAATTTGAAGCAATAGATCAAATAGATTCAATATTACCTTTGTGTGATGGGGTAATGGTTGCAAGAGGAGACTTAGGAGTTGAAATGCCAGCAGAAGAAGTTCCTCTCTTACAAAAAGACTTGATTAGGAAAGCAAATACACTAGGTATCCCCATTATTACAGCTACACAAATGCTTGACTCTATGGCATCAAATCCTAGACCAACTCGCGCAGAAGTAAGTGATGTGGCTAATGCAATTCTTGATGGTACAGATGCTGTTATGCTCTCAAATGAAACAGCTGTGGGTGACTATCCTGTAGAAGCTGTTGAAACTATGGCGACAATTGCTAGAAGAATTGAACGTGATTATCCACTAAAAGCAATTGAGAGTCACCTTCCTAGTACTATTCCAAATGCGATAAGTGCCGCGGTAAGTAACATTGCCAGACAACTTGATGCTGGAGCAATAATCCCTTTAACTAAATCAGGTTCCACAGCACGAAATGTAAGTAAATTCAGACCTCCTACTCCTATTCTTGCTACCACCACAGAGAGAAGTGTCGCAAGAAGATTGCAACTAGTATGGGGAGTGACTCCTTTATTAGTCAAAAATGACGAAAGAACTGCAAAAACATTTAGTGTTGCAATGCAGATAGCACAAGAAATGGGTATTCTGAAGCAAGGTGACTTAGTAGTTCAGACTGCCGGTACGTTAACAGGAATAAGTGGTTCTACTGATTTAATAAAAGTTGGGTTAGTAAGAAAAGTTGTGACTCGAGGAATATCTATAGGGGAGATGGGTGTTACTGGCAAAGCAAGAAATATAAAGACTAATCTTGATTTATCGTTAATATCTCCTGGTGAAATTTTATTTGTACCAAAAAATATTTTAATGGAATTACCTTACTCTAAGGAAATTACAGGAATAGTTACGGATGAAAATGTAGATGAATGCTATAAAATATTCAAGAAAAATAATATTAAAATATCAACTATTTGTAATTTATCTAATATTGACAATCATGTTTTAAATGGTGATTTAATAACATTACAACTAAATGAAGGAGTTGTTTATATGGGGCAGATAGAAGACGATGAGGACGCACTAGATAAATACAAGTATGTCTAGGAATATATCTCTTAAAGAAGCCTTTAATATGGCTGGTAAGACTTTATTTTCAAACAAACTAAGAAGCTCTCTTACTATGCTTGGAATTATCATAGGAAATGCATCAGTAATAACACTTGTTGGACTTGGGAGAGGAGCTCAAACTCTTGCCAAAAATCAATTAAGCAATTTAGGTGCAAATGTATTATTTATTGTTCCGGGAAATAATGACACCAGAAGAAGAGGTATATCGTTTCCAAAAAATCTTGTTTTAGAAGATTCAATTGCAATAAAAAATCAAGTACCGAGTGTTAAAAAAGTTGCACCACAAATCTCTGCGAATGAAATTGTTCAATCAAATTCAAAAAGTTTAAATATTTCAATTGCTGGGGTTACTCCTGAATTTCTTGATGTTAGAAGTTTTGAGGTAGATGAAGGAAGATTTATCTCCCAAAGTGACGTAAATGCTGCTAGAAGTTTTGCAGTGATTGGGCCTGATCTAAAAGAAGAATTTTTTAAGAGTAACTCTGTGATTGGAGAAAAAATAAGAATTAAAGATCACAACTATGAAATAATTGGAATACTAAAACCCAAAGGAGCTGTTTTTGGTAGCAATCAAGATAAAAATGCATACATACCTCTTACTACAATGGTAAATAGAATAAGTGGGAAGGATCCCACCTATGGAGTTAGTCTAAGTTTTATAAGTGTAGAAGCGATTAATAAAGACAAAACTAGAGCTGCAAAGTTCCAAATTACAAATTTATTGCGTCAAAGACATAATATTATAAGAGACGATGATTTTGCAGTTAGATCTCAAGAAGATGCCTTAAATATTGTAACGAACATCACTAGTGGCCTTACTTTCTTATTAGCAGGTATAGGTGCTGTATCTCTTTTTGTTGGAGGTATAGGAATAATGAACATAATGCTTGTTTCTGTTAGTGAAAGGACAGAGGAGATTGGACTAAGGAAAGCAATAGGAGCAAAACAGTCAGATATTCTTATTCAATTTTTATTTGAGGCTTTAATTTTATCAACTATTGGAGGTTTGGTTGGAACAACAACCGGTTTAACAGGGGTATTTCTTCTAGGTGTAATAACTCCATTGCCAGCTTCGGTGGGAATAACAACAACGTTGTCAACAATGATTATTTCAGGTTCAATAGGATTAATCTTTGGAGTGTTACCCGCCAAAAGAGCCTCACAATTAGATCCAATTGTTGCTCTAAGAAGTTTGTAAATCTTTATTAGTAAATGTTAAATGTTAGTAAACTCATTGAGGTATTTATAAGTCTCCAAATAATTATAATTTCTACATTTATTCCTGTTTTTTTCTCTATACCATTTACTAATAAACTTATTGGGAAATTTGAGATTCCTATTACATGGCAATTACCTTCAATTATAATAATTACCTTAATATTTAACGGTAAAATAGTAATAAAAGCATTTAGTATCTATTTAATAATTGGTTTGTTTTTTATTCCAGTATTTCTCCAGGGAGGTTCATTAGGATATTTATTAACTCCAAATTTTGGTTACTTATTAGGAATGTATCCATTAATCAAAATAATAGATAATTTAAATAAAGGAAAGAAAATGATTGTATATTATGACCTTTTAAAATACGGAATATTAGGAATATGTAGTATGCATCTTATAGGTATAATTTATAACTGCATTTTAGTATTATATTTTAAACAATCGGAAACACTCTTATATAATATTTCAAAATATTCATTAGGAAGATTTGGATATCATTTATTAATGCTCACACCTATTACTGTACTTTTTAAAATCCTCAATAAGAATAGATATAAAAGATGATGTTAAATATAAAAAAAAATAGATTTTATTATATTTTATTATCTATATTAATTATTTTATCTGATCAATTTACAAAGCATATTATCGATATAAATAATACATCCTATATAAATAAAGATCTTTTATTTTTTAGTATTGATTACGTGAAAAATTATGGAGCAGCATTTAATATTTTAAATGGTAACAGAATTTTTTTATCCACCATAAGCACAATAATAACGTTTTTTTTAATATATTTTATTTTATATAAAAAAAATTTAAGTAATTTAGATTTATTGTGTTATAGCTTTGTTTTGGCAGGTACGATAGGAAACGGAATTGATAGAATTACAAAGGGTTACGTTATAGATTTTATTAATTTAAACTTTATAGATTTTCCAGTATTTAATATTGCTGACATATCTATAAATATTGGTCTTATTTTTATTATATATGGACTTATTAAAAATAAACGATAATAATGCAACATTTTCTTTTTAAGAACTACAGATATTTATTAATTCTATTATTTCTTTATTTGTTATTGACGATATTTAGAAATATTTTAAATTTTTATTCTATTTTGATCATTGTTATTATTTTATTCATTTTTTATTCTAAAAATAAAAGATTATTTAAAAAGATTGCTTATAAAATAATTTTTAAGCAACAAAATAGTTTTTCTTTTAGAAATAAATATGGAGCTGCAAAAAATAGTCTTGAAGCAATAGATAAAATTAATAAAAAAATATCCGATAAAATATATGGAGATTTATTGAAATATGAAAAAATAAAGCTTGAGAAACAGTTCAAGTACGGAGACTATAACGTAATATTATTTGGTGCGGGATCCTCTGGTAAAACTTCCATAGCAAGAGCACTATTGAAAAATTTAGTTGGGAAGATTTCTCCAACAATTGGTACTACAAAAGATATAACAAGTTATAAAATCAGAATTCCAATCTTAAAAAGAAATATAAATATAATTGATACGCCTGGGTTATTTGAAGCTTCTAAAGAAGGCCAAGAAAGGGAAGATTCTACAATAATGGAGGCATCAAAATCAGATCTAATTCTATTCGTAATTGATCAAGATATCAATAAATATGAACTCTATCTATTTAGAGAATTACTAAATTTGAAGAAGAAAATAATTATTGTTTTAAATAAATGCGACTTAAGATCAGAAAAACAAAATAATATTATTAGAGAAAACATTATCTCAATTACATCTACAAAACATATTAAAATATCAGTTATAAAAACTATTGCTTCATTAAAAGTCTTATCAAACAATTTAGTAGGCTCATTAAAAATAACTCCTGATGTAAGTAATCTATTTAAAGAGATAATAGAAACACTTGATGCTAATGGAGAAGAATTACTAGCTGATAATATTCTTTTTAGATGTAATAAATTAGGCTTAATCAGCAAAAATGTAATATCGGAGCAAAGAAATTTAAGTGCTAATAAAGTAATAAATAAATATACTTTGATTACCGGAGGAGTAATACTGGTAAATCCTTTGCCGGTTGTAGATTTTATAACAACAACATCTGTAAATGTTCAAATGATCCTTGAAATTTCGAAAATTTATGATTTCAAGATAACAAAAAAAGAAGCAGTCGAATTATCAAAATCATTATTAACAACTCTAGCAAAACTTGGCATTTTGAAAGGTGGACTTAGTCTTATTACAAACGCATTAGCCTCAAATTTTACAACATTATTTATTTCAAAATCATTACAGTCTATAACCTCATGTTGGTTAATAAAAATAGTGGGTTTATCAATAAAAAAATATTTTAATAATGGGAAAAATTGGGGCGATGGTGGGATTCAAGAAGTAATTGAGGATATTTACAAATTAAATAAAAGGGAAGATATCCTAAATAATTTCATTAGAGAAGCAATAAATAATATAAGAATTAACGAGGATCCAAAATCTCAAAGAAAATTGCCGCCATATTTGCAGAGTGACTAGTTATTTGATTGTTTAAGAAAGATCTATAGTCAAAAACAGTAATTAATAGTAAATATAAAATACAAATTAATATTGAAATAAACCCAGTTACGATAGCTATCAATTTTGATCTACTAATTTTCATAAGAATTAATTTAGTAATTTCAAAAGATTATTAATATGAGATTCGCTTGTATTGTAATTCCCAAAAACTGCTCTTAAATAATATCTATTTTTAAATAGAGGCCTAGAAATCATAAAGTTCTTTTTAATAAGGTTTATTCTTTTATTTAAAGTCCATGAATCTGATTCGTTTTTATTCATACCCTTTGGTAAAAAGGAAATTATATGCAAAGGACCAGAATATAAATCATATTTGTATGTATCTAAATTATTTTCGAAGAATATTCTTCTCTTAATAGATGAATTTAAGACATCCTCTATTCCTCGCATTCCCAGAAAACGCAACCCTAACCATAGTTTAATTATTTCAGCGGGTCTAGAACCTTGTATTCCTAGTTCACCTCTATTAAAGAAATTGTTTTCATTAGAAACGTAAGGTAACCCTGTAGAAAATGTATTTTTTAGATTTTCAATATTTGAAACTATTAAAAGGGATGAAGTTTTTGTAATTCCAAGTATTTTTTGTGGATTAATAGTTATTGAATTCGCGAGATTAACATTAATAATTCCATTGATCGGTAAATTAGTAATTGAAAAAATGCCTCCTATGGATCCGTCAATGTGTAGCCAAATATTTCTTTCATTACAAAATTTACTGATGTTATCAATTGGGTCTATTGCTCCTCGAACTGTTGTACCAAGAGTGGCAACAATCGCAAATATTCTTTTACCTTCAATAGAACATTTATCAACAGTCTTTTTAAGCTGAATCATATCCATACAGCCATCTTTATCTGTTTTGACTTTAATTAAATTATTTTTTTCAAGACCCATAATTCTAGTACATTTTTCAAATGATGAATGAGCATCTTCGCTAATTAAATAAACTGCCTTTGGATCAGTTTCAAGTCCGGAATAGTTTCTTGCTGTGACCAACGCATTCAAATTACTTAAAGTCCCGCCACTAGCTGCTACGCCACCTGCTAAATCCGAAAAACCTAGTTTTATTGAAAACCACTTGCAAATTGATTCCTCAAGAAGAGAAACACTTGGTGATAATTCATGTGCAAGAAGATTATTATTTAAGCCAGCAGCAATTAAATCTCCCAAAATAGAAATGATTAATGGTGGAGGGTCTAGATGAGCAAGGGAACCTGGATGTACTGGATTAAAAGAACTATAAATAAGACTTTCAATCTCAGAGAATAAAACATCAAAAGACTTCCCCTGTTCTCCTGGAACTGAACATTCAAAGTTACTATCGATAGGAATAGGACCTAATTTATCTGAATCTGAAAACCATTTGCATATAATTTCAGAAGTTCGGTTGAGAAGTATAAGCAAACTTTCGTTACTTCCAGAAGATGTCGGAAATAGATTATTTTGATTATTAATTGAATCTGAAGTCATTCTTTAAAATAATTATTAATTAGGTTATTTATAATGTTTATAAAAAAGAAACGTAATTGATAAAATGAACCAAAAAACTATAAATCGGCATAAAAAAATTGAGCACTTAGATTATCTTAAATGGATGAAATTCATTTTACGAAGATCAGAGGAAGTAGGTAAGGTTGAATTACCAATTACAGCAGTAATAATAGATGAGAATGGAAGATGTATTGGTAGAGGAAGCAATAAAAGAGAAATTAATAATGACCCTTTAGGACATGCAGAATTAATAGCACTTAGACAAGCTTCATGGATTAAAAATGATTGGCGATTTAATGAATGCAGTATAATTGTAAATTTAGAGCCTTGTACAATGTGTGCTGCGGCATTAGTTCAAGCAAGAATGGGTCAAGTGATATATGGTACAGAAGATGATAAAAGAGGCGGATTCGGAGGCACGATTGATTTATCTAAGCATGAAAGCTCACATCATAAAATGAAAGTAGTAGGAGGGATTTTAAATCAGGATTGTAAAAATAAAATTAAGTTATGGTTTAAAAAGATGAGGAATCAAAAATAGAAAACTTCTTTAATTCTGTATCAAATAAATTTAATAATCGATCAACATTCTCTTCACTAGAGTTAAACCCCATTAATCCAATACGCCAAACCTTACCAGACAATGCACCTAGTCCATTTCCTATTTCTATACCAAAATTTTTCAAAAGATGATTTCTAAAAGCGTCTCCATCTACTGCAGGAGGAATTTTCACTGTTGTCAGAGTAGGTAATCTAAATTCACTAGAAACATGTAACTCCATACCTAAACTTTCTAATCCTTTCCATAATTTGATTGCATTAGAATTGTGTCTTCTCCAAATATTTTCTAAGCCTTCATTAGCGATTAAGCGCAAACCCTCTCTTATTGAAAAATTCATATTCACTGGAGCAGTATGATGGTAAACACGATCAGATCCCCAATATTTATTCAATAACGATAAATCTAAATACCAATTTGGAACTTTAGAAGTTCTTGCACTAAGCTTATCTTCTGCACGTTTGTTCATTGTAAAAGGACTCAGTCCAGGAGGGCAGCTTAGACCTTTTTGGCTACAACTATAAGCAAGATCAATTTTCCAATCATCAATAAAAAGTTCTAAAGCACCTAATGATGTGACAGCATCAACTAAAAACAAACAATTATTCTTTCTGCATAAATCACCTATCCCTTCAAGAGGTTGTAATACCCCAGTTGATGTCTCAGCGTGGACAATAGCAAATATTACAGGTTTTTTCGTTTCTATTTCATATTTTATTTCTTCAAAAGTAAACGCTTCTCCCCATTCTTTTTCAATTACTGATACGTCCGCTTTATATCTCGATGCCATATCAACCAAACGATCCCCAAAATATCCTTTTTTTGCGATTAGAATTTTTTCTCCAGGCTCTATGAAATTAGCAATTGATGCTTCCATAGCTGCGCTACCTGTACCACTCATAGGTAGAGTTATTCGATTATTACACTGCCATGTATATCTAAGTAATTTTTGGACCTCGGACATTAACTCTATATATGCCTCATCTAAATGCCCTATGGGATTAAGTGCTAAAGCCTTAAGGACTTCGGGATGAGCATTTGAAGGACCAGGCCCTAATAAAAGTCTTGAAGGAACATAAGTTTTATCGAGATGAGGTAGATTCTCTTCATTTATAGTTGAAATGAGTTTTGTTTCGGTCAAAACCTTTTAAAGCATTACTTTTAAATTAAACTAATTTATCTACTAAAGCGAAGAATGTTTAAAGAAATTCATCCAATTTAAATATTTTAGTTAACAATTGGTAAACATATAACTTGAAATACTCAAAGAATTCACCAAGTGTTGAAAAAGTTACCTTTGATACATAATTAGATTCGTCAAGTTATTAATTTTATTGGAGGTATATATAAAGAAATGGCCAAGTCTCCCCAAGACGTTTTAAGTCAGATTAAGGATGAAGGAATTGAACTCATCGATCTAAAATTCACTGACATTCATGGTAAATGGCAACATCTAACCTTGACATCTGACATGATTGAGGAAGAATCATTCACTGAAGGTCTTGCCTTTGATGGATCTTCTATAAGAGGTTGGAAAGCGATTAACGCATCTGACATGTCTATGGTTCCAGATTCAAGTACCGCATGGATCGATCCTTTTTATAAACACAAAACCTTAAGCATGATTTGCTCTATTCAAGAGCCAAGAAGTGGAGAACCCTATGATAGGTGCCCAAGATCATTAGCTCAAAAGGCATTAAAATATTTAGATTCCACAGGTATAGCAGATACTGCATTTTTTGGACCAGAGCCAGAATTCTTTTTATTCGATGATGTCAGATATGACTCTAAAGAAGGTAGTTGTTTTTATAGTGTAGATACTATTGAAGCTCCCTGGAATACTGGTCGAACAGAAGAAGGTGGAAACCTAGGTTATAAAATTCAATACAAAGAGGGTTATTTCCCAGTTGCTCCTAATGACACCGCTCAAGACATAAGGTCTGAAATGTTATTGCAAATGGCTGAATTAGGAATTCCAACTGAGAAGCATCATCATGAAGTAGCTGGAGCAGGACAACATGAACTTGGTATAAAATTTGATTCCTTAATTAGCTCCGCAGATAGTGTTATGACATACAAATATGTTGTAAGAAACGTAGCCAAAAAATATGGGAAAACAGCGACATTTATGCCTAAACCTGTATTTAATGATAATGGAACAGGTATGCATGTTCATCAGAGTTTATGGAAAAGTGGTCAACCTCTATTTTATGGCGAAGGATCATATGCAAATCTATCTCAGACAGCAAGGTGGTATATCGGAGGTATATTAAAACACGCTCCATCATTCCTTGCATTTACTAATCCAACAACTAATAGCTATAAAAGACTAGTTCCAGGTTTTGAAGCTCCGGTGAATCTAGTTTACTCAGAGGGTAATAGATCAGCAGCTGTAAGAATCCCTTTAACTGGACCTAATCCAAAAGCTAAAAGATTAGAATTTAGATCAGGTGATGCACTTGCTAACCCTTATTTAGCATTTTCTGTAATGATGCTAGCTGGTATTGATGGTATTAAGAATCAAATCGATCCTGGTGATGGTGTTGATGTTGACTTATTTGAATTACCATCAGAAGAGCTATCAAAAATAGATACAGTACCGTCATCTCTCAACGATTCACTAAATGCACTTAAAGCAGATAAAGATTATTTATTAGCGGGAGGAGTATTTACAGAAGATTTCATTGATAATTTTATCGATATGAAGTATGAAGAGGTTCAACAATTAAGGCAGAGGCCCCACCCTCATGAATTTTTTATGTACTATGACGCTTAAGTCAAAGTAAATAATTTTTAAAATTTAAAAAGATCTTTTTGAGAATTATCACAAATAATTCTCAGATTGATTTTTTTTTTGTTGAAATATAGTTAAGTAATAATAAAAAATGGTAAAAGAACAATTTTCAAAAATTGCATATAAAACACTTCAACAAGGAAAAAGTATCGCTGGATTAGCTCATAAAGAATTAAGTACAAGAATCATGAATTTCGTACTCCCGGATACTAAGCTTGGTAATTTTAAAATAGATAAAAAACTCTTGGTTGATATCCAAAATTCAATGGATTGTCTTAGAGAAGAAGATTGGAATGATGCGGAAAAAAATATATATCCTCATAAATTATTATTTGATGAACCTTGGCTGAGATATTTAACCCAATATCCAAAAATTTGGCTGGACATGCCAAACACATGGGACCGAAGAAGAAAACAAAATTATAAAGATCTTCCTAAAAATATAGATAATGAAAACTACCCAAAGTATTACTTAAGAAATTTTCACCATCAGACAGATGGTTATCTTTCTGATTTTTCGGCGAGTATTTATGATTTACAAGTAGAAATTCTTTTTAATGGAAGTGCCGATTCCATGAGAAGAAGAATAATTAAACCCCTTAAGGAAGGATTAAATAATTTTAGTAATAGAAAAAAAAGTTCATTAAAAATTCTTGATGTTGCTACAGGTTCTGGTAGAACACTTAAACAGCTAAGAGGTGCATTTCCTAAAGAAAAAATTATAGGACTTGATTTGTCTGGATCATACTTAAAAGAAGCTAGTAGATTTATTTCAAATTTAAATGGTGATTTAATAGAATTGATTAAAGGGAATGCTGAAAATTTACCATTTGAAGATAATAGTATTCAAGGAATTACATGTGTTTATTTATTCCATGAATTACCTAGAACAGTAAGAGAAAATGTCTTAAAAGAATTCTTTAGAGTACTTGAACCAGATGGAATATTAATTCTTGCTGATTCAATACAAGAGAATGATTCACCTGATTTTATTCAGATAATGGAAAATTTTTATAAATCATTCCATGAACCCTTTTATTGTGATTACATCAAAGAAGATATAACTTCTAAAATAAAAGATATAGGTTTTAATAACATAAAATCAAATTCATTTTTCATGACTAAAGTATGGTCTGCTATAAAATGAAGAAACAATAAATTAATGCTATGAATAATACGGATGAAGATACTATTCAACTTGCCCAAAAACTGAATAATAAGTTAAAAATTGATCACTTAGATTGGCATAAATTAAAGGGAAAAAAATTAAATAGATCAGCAGAACTTATATCAGCCGCATTATGCCAATTACTAATTTCAGAGAATGAGGAGGATACTATAAATTATTTGGAAGAAAGTATAAAATGGTTAAAAGGAATTAATGTAGACAAACCATGTCCAAGTAAACATTCATCTTTTTAATGCTAATTGGAGCCGATTACCCTTATTACTCCATCTAATATCATCAAAACACTCGTTTATTATATAAAGCCCCCGCCCATTTAATGAAGTAAGTTTTTCAGGTAATTTATATAATCTTTTTTTTATTTCTAAACCATTACCTTGATCTTGAATTTGCCATACACACCAGTTAGGAGTAATGATTCTTCGAACTCTAATTGATTTATTAGGATCTAGTTTATTCCCATGCGTAACCGCATTTATAAGTGCTTCATGTAAACCTAGTTTTATGTTGTAGTTGTATTGAGATGTATTTAACGGTTCTAACAATAAATCAACAAAATCATTTAATTGAAGTGAGGAATTTAATTCAAAATTAGACCAGTTAATTGCTGGTCTGTTAAGTAAATCAATAATAAAATTTAAAAGAATTTTGCCCTGAAAAAAGGACATCACTTTATATCCATATTAAAAATATTCTAACTTATCAAATAGCTGTAGATCAAAGAATATTATTATGCCTCAATGAAATTGCTGGATGTCTGAGAATAGAATCCATAAGTCTTACTCCCCTAAGTTGATTAATTAATGGCATGTGTCCTTCAGGAGCCTCTAATGACCAACTAAATGAACTTGGATATCTGGTCCAATTTCCATCTTTTTTCCATCCTATCTTTGGCCATAACAATTCATATTTTTTTTCAACTGACTTAAGAAGTTTAGCTTGTATAGAAAAACCAAACCTGCCATTTGAATAAATAGTCCATAATCTATCTATCGTCTGAAGATCAGTGCCTGACATATTATTGACCTCACTATAAAAAACATAACCACGATTTTCAGCAAGGTTACCAGCTAGTTTTCTTAAATATGAACTAGTTAATCTATCAGCATCCTCAAAGTTTTGTTCTAATAACCTCAACTGTAGTTCTTCATAGTTAATATTTTCATCTGAAGAAGTAAAAAACCAATTATTGTATTTTTTATCATTAAAGAAAATTGGTTTATGTTTTTTTAATACTTGTAGTAACCAACCAGCAGCCCAATCATCTCCTTTCTGATCAAAATCATCAAATATTTTCTTTCCAATCAAAAATATGTTTTCGACATCTGATTCAATATCAGATAATAAATTTATTCTTTTCCGTTGATTTGATTTAACAAAAATATTAACTAAATTTAATGTACTCTTATAATGGTCTTCATGATCTTTGTTTGTCATTTCTAATAAATCCATCTAATTTTTAAAACTATCCATGAACTCCAGAAAAGAAGAACTCGAGATATTCAGGAAGTTCAACGGCCCACTTATTGATGTTAGGAGTCCAGGAGAATATTATAAAGGACATATGCCAAATTCTATAAATATTCCGTTATTTGATAATGAAGAGAGATCAATAGTAGGAACTGTATATAAAAATTACGGAAGAGAAGAAGCAGTAATAAAAGGTTTGGAATTTTTAGCCATAAAAATTGAAAATATTATTAATAAGTTATTTGAAATTATAAATGATCATAAATTGACAAGTCATAATTCACAATTAAGTGAACCCACTTTAAAAATCTACTGTGCCAGAGGAGGAATGAGATCTCAAAGTATATGCTGGCTTTTAGAAAAATACAATCATAGAAGTGTTACTTTAAAAAATGGCTATAAAAGCTACAGAAAATGGACTTTAGATAGCTTTAATAAAAAATGGGAAATAGTTGTCATGGGAGGAAAAACTGGAACTGGTAAAACTAAAATATTAAAATTACTTCGTGATAATAATTATCAGATCATTGATTTAGAGGGGTTAGCTAACCATAGAGGAAGTACTTTTGGCGGAATAGGTATGAAATCACAACCTTCAAATGAACAATTTGAAAATACCATAGCAGAGGAATTAAAAGGTTTTATAAAAAATAAGAAAATATTAGTCGAGGCTGAAAGTGCAAATATTGGAAAATGTAAAATACCTCATGAGTTTTTTAGTCAAATGAAAGCAGCAGAAAGAATTGAAATAATAAAAAGTGAATCAAATCGTTTAGAGGAATTAATTAAAACATA
>QCUA01000022.1 GCA_003210915.1 Prochlorococcus sp. AG-676-L21
TAAATCAATTGATTAATTTTAGGATTTGTTTTTTTTCCAATTTTCAATATTTACTTGTTTGCTTCTCGAAATAGCTAAGGAATTATTTTGTGAATCTTTAGTAATTACTGAGCCTGCTCCGGTAGTTACTGAGTCCCCAAGATTAATAGGAGCTATTAAAACTGTATTGGCTCCAATACTAGAATTTTTCCCAATATTAGTTTGATTTTTTTTGGTGCCATCAAAATTTGCTGTAATAGTTCCTGCTCCTATATTTGTATATTTACCAACTTTAGAATCACCAATATAACTTAAATGATTAACCTTAACTTCCTCATCTAATTGGCTATTTTTTATCTCAACAAAATTACCAATTTTGCTGTGAGAAGAAATTTCACAATTAGGTCTTATATGACTGTAAGGTCCAATTTTTACATGGTCCATTATTTTAGAATTAAAAATAGTTGAATTTATAATTTCGCAATTATCATTAACGATTGTATCTTTAATGAAAGAATTTGGACCAATTTTACAATTATTGGAAATTCTAGAATTTCCTCTTATATGAGTATTTGCTTCGATTATTACATCTAATCCTATTATTGACTCTTCACTTATTGTGCAACTCGCTGGATTAATAATAGTTACTCCTCCAATCATATGTTTTTCTTTAATCAAGGTTTGAATAGTTTCTTCGCATTCTGATAATTGAACTCTATTATTAATTCCTTGAAGTTCTCCATTATCTACAACTTCAAAGCTATAAGAATTTTTTAATAAGGTGATAGTGTCAGTGAGATAGATTTCTTTTTGTTTATTGTTACTTTTTAAAGTATTAATTATCTTTGATAAACTTTTCCAACTAAAGCAGTAAATTCCGGCATTAGTCAATAAATTTAAACGTTCATCTTTATTGCAGTCTTTTTCTTCGACTATCCTTTGAATTAAATTATTTTCAGTAAATACTCGTCCATAGCCATGAGGGTTTTTTTTCTTAGAAGTTATTAAAGAAACATCAGCTGTTTTTGAGTCATGATATTTAATGAGGTTTTTTAAAGTTTCAGCTTTGATAAGCGGCACATCTCCATTTAGAACCATTAATTTACCTTCATGTTTTTTTACTTGCTGAGAAAGAACTTGAATCGCATGCCCTGTTCCTTTTTGCGGATTTTGAACAATAAAGTGAATATTTTTATTTTTAAGTACCGAATCTTCAACATCCTTTGATTTGTGACCAACGATGATATATATTTTGTCTGGTTTTAATTCATTGCAAGAATTGATAACTCTTTGAAGGAGAGTTTTACCAGATAATTTATGTAAGACTTTAGGAAGTGAGCTCGCCATCCTAGTACCCTTACCTGCAGCTAATATCGCAACAGTTAACATATTTATTTAGATATTTTAATTAAATTTTACTGTTTAAGTTCTATTTCGTCATTCCCCATTTATCTCTCCAATTTTTTGAAGTCTTGAGATTAGATAACAATTGTTCTTGGACTCTTTTTCGAATGATATCTTTTGGATTTGAACTTAAACTGGCATCACGATACGGGATACTTGCTTTAGTCAATAAATGTTCCTCTTCCATCGAAGATAATTTTTTAAAATATAAATTACTTTGTAAAACTTTTTCGTCTATAATTTTCACAGCAATTGTCCCGTTACTCCATAAGTTTTTAGAGACTAAATTTGGCTTAATATTAAAAATGTTCAAACCAAAATCTTTTAATGTTTTTCTTATCGCAGCTGAACAAGAGTAGGTTATTAAATATCCTTGAGGATTAAGTTTTTGAGTCACCTTTCCTAGAAATTCAACTGACCAAACTTGAGGACATTTTTGAGGAGAAAATCCATCTAAATAAATTAAATCGAATTTAATATTTGTAGGAATATTGTTTATTCTTTCTCTAGCATCGCCCCATAAAATATTACATTCAAAAAATTGATCTTTATATTGAGAGTTCTTTGATAATGCTTTAAATATTTTTAAAACTTTTGGATGCCACAGCTGTTGAAATGATTTATTTCCTAGAGAATATTTTAGAGGCTTTTTATCAATTTCTAAAGCATACCAATTTATAAAAGAATTTTGTTTAATTAGGTTATTAAATAATGATGCTGAATTGTACCCTAAACCGAAGCAGATATCTAAAACGTTCAAAGACTTATCCTTAAATCTTTTTAAATTAGAGGGATTTATGAATTTAATTTCAGTTTCTTTTAGAGCCCCCTCTAAACTATGAAAATTCTCTTGAAAAAAAAGACTCCTTAGTGTAAAACTCCCATCCTTAGTTAAGATCTCTTTTAATTCTGACAAGAATTCTCTCAGATTAGTTTATTAGTTTTTCTAGATCGTCCCAAAAAGTTGGATATGAAACTCTTGAAGCCTCTGCTCTTGCAATCTTTGAGGAGCCCTTTGCTAAAAGTGAAGCTATAGCAAGGCTCATTGATACACGATGATCAGTTTCACTATCAACTTCAGCAGAATGAAACTTGGACTCACCATTAATTATTAAACCATCTTCCTTTTCTAAAATATTTGCACCAAATTTTTTTAGTTGGGTTGCCATAACTTTTAATCGGTCTGTTTCTTTAACTCTTAATTCTTTTGCATCTTTAATTGCTGAAACTCCACTACAAAAACAAGCTGCTACTGTAAGTATTGGAATTTCATCTATAAGTTTTGGAAGAATATCTCCTTCTATTTTAAATGGTTTTAAATTGCATACATGTTTTACCTTTATAGAACCTATAGGTTCTCCTGCAATTGTAGATTTGTCTAAAATTTCATAGTTACATCCCATTTGATCCATTACATTCAATATTCCCGTTCTCGTTGGATTTAAGCCTACATTTTTAATAACAATTTCAGATTCTGGGACTATTGATGCGGCAATCATCCAAAAAGCTGCAGAGCTAATGTCTCCTGGAATCAATATATTTTGACCGGTCAAATTATTTCCTGATTTTATTACTATATTTCTTCCTAATTCTCCTCTTATATTTATGTCGGCCCCGAATGCTTTAAGCATTCTTTCAGTATGATCTCTCGAGGATGCAGGCTCAATAACTGAAGTGGTTCCAGATGCATTTAATCCTGCTAATAATATCGCAGATTTCACTTGAGCACTTGCTACTGGAGTTCCAATTAGACAACCCTTTAGTTTATTTCCAGTAATAGAAATAGGGGCTTTTGTCCCATTTTCTCTACCATGAATTTCGCCTCCCATTAGTGATAATGGCTTGCTAACTCTTCCCATTGGTCTTTCATTAAGAGATTTGTCTCCAGTTAAGATAAAATTACTACCTTCTTGTCCCGCCAAAAGACCCATTAATAACCTCATTGTGGTACCTGAATTTCCGCAATCAAGAATTTCTTCAGGTTCTTTAAAACCATCAATACCTAAACCTTTAATAGTAAAAGGTATATTCTTTTTTATTTCAGGAATATCCACACCCAATTTCCTAAGACAATCAGCAGTTGAAAGAGGGTCTTCAGAATATAAAAAACCTTCAATATTTGTTTCACCTTCTGCAATACTTCCTATTATCAAAGATCTATGCGAGATTGACTTATCTCCAGGTACTTTTATCGTCCCTTGTAAACTTCCTCCACCTTTAATGGTGCGGATATGATTAATTTTCAAATTAATAATTTGGTTTAATTTCTATAGAATTTTTTATAGGTATATAATATCAATAAGTTTGTTTTTAAAAAAAAATATTAAAAGTTAAGTAACTGTTTTCTATAATATTCAAAGAATGGCAACTTAATTATTAACCTTTCTTATTACCATGTTGCAGATGACGTTCCACAAACGGATTCTGATATAGCTGTTGTTATTGATGTTTTAAGAGCTACAACAACAATTTCTTGGGCATTGAAAAACGGGGCAGATTCAATTCAAGTTTTCTCTGATTTAGAATTATTAAAGGATACTGCTAAAAAGTGGGATGCTAATAAAACACTAATGCTTGCAGAAAGAGGTGGAAAGACAATTAATGGTTTTGATTTAGGTAACTCCCCATTATCAGTAACCAAAGAGACTGTTCAAGGTAAAAGATTATTTATGAGTACGACAAATGGTACTAAATCATTGAAAAAAGTTCAGAATGTAGAATATTTGTTTGCAATGGCTCTCCCAAATAGAAAAGCAGTTGCTGAAAGGATAATGACTTTGAATAAAAAAAATGTTCTTATTTTAGGTAGTGGATGGGAAGGCTCTTATTCACTAGAGGATTCTTTGGCAGCAGGTGCACTCGCATATTATATTAAAGAAAACTTTAACTCTGAGGTGAATATTTCTAATGATGAATTACAAGCTTCATTAGCTCTTTGGAATTTTTGGAAGAATGATATCCTAAAATGTTTAAAGACAGCAACTCACGGCAAAAGGTTAACAAGTCTTGGTGATTATGAAGATGATTTTAAGTGTTGTTCTGAACTAGATTGTTTAGATATTGTGCCTACTCAAGTTGAGAGAGGTGTAATTCGTGCCTCATAATTCGCGGATTTTTTATTTTGGAGTGTAATCTTGACTGATTTTTTAGTGGCAGCCCTACAAATTACGAGTACTTCTAATGTTGAAGCAAATTTTGCTGAGGCTGAGGAGCAGATTGAATTAGCCTCTAGAAGGGGTTCGGAACTAATAGGATTGCCAGAGAATTTTGCATTCTTGGGGGAAGATAATGAAAAACTTAGGATGGCTTCTGAATTATCAACTAAGTGTACTAATTTCCTAAAAACAATGTCTCAGAGATATCAAGTTTATCTCTTAGGAGGAGGTTATCCCGTTCCCGCGGGAGATGATCGTCATACTTTCAATAGATCAGCTCTTTTTGGGAAAGATGGACAGGTTCTGGCAAAATATGACAAAATTCACCTTTTTGATGTTGATTTACCTGATGGTAATTTATACAAAGAATCATCAACTATTTTGTCTGGGGAGGATCATCCTCCAGTTATAGATGTGCCAGGCCTTTGCAAGATAGGATTATCTATTTGTTACGATGTTAGATTTCCTGAACTTTATAGACACCTTTCTTTGAAAGGTGCAGAACTTATAATGATTCCTGCTGCATTTACAGCTTTTACTGGAAAAGATCATTGGCAAATTTTGCTTCAAGCAAGAGCGATAGAAAATACAGCTTATGTAGTAGCACCTGCTCAAACGGGAATTCACTATGGAAGAAGACAAAGTCATGGACATGCCATGGTTATAGACCCTTGGGGAACTGTTTTGTCTGATGCAGGAAAAACACGAGGAGCAGCAATAGCTCCTGCAGATAAAGATAGAGTTAAAAAGATAAGAGAACAGATGCCAAGCTTAAAACATAGAAAAACTAAAATATTCTCAAAATGATGTCAAAGTTTTTTTTTAATAAACTTTTTCGCTGCTTATCAATATTATTACTTTTTAATTCAAGTATTTCCCCAGCAAGATCATCTAGCGCACTAGCTGCATGGAGTTTAAATTCTAATGGGATTTTAGAACTAAGAACTAAATCAAATTCAAAATTAAAGGCCTACTTTCAAAAAGGAGGAAATGTTTTTGGGGATAGATTTTGGATAGATTTCCCTGGGGAGCTTAAAAAACCAAGAATTATAGAAGGAAATGGTCCAATAAAAGAAATTAGATTAGGCAAGCCAATTAAAGGTAAAACCAGATTGGTTGTTGAATTTACCGCAAATAATAATTTGAAACCACTTAATTGGAGGTTAGTTGCTACTGATAAAAATAGATGGCAAATTAAATTATTTTCTTTACCTAAAAAATCTTTTCAGACAATTGGGGAAGGTCTAGTAAGTAAACCTTCTTACAAATCTAAAGCTAATCAAAAGCCAATTCAATCAAGGTTTGGAAATTATAAGTTTTTCCAATTGCCGGATATCAAGAGAAATAAGTTTTATGTTGTTATTGACCCAGGCCATGGGGGCCCAGATCCTGGAGCAATCGGGATAGGAGGGTTAAGAGAAACAGATGTGGTCCTTGATGTTTCTAAACGTGTAAAAAATTTATTATCTGAAAAAGGTGTAAAGGTTAGATTAACCAGAAATAATGAAGTTGATTTAGATTTGCCTCAAAGAGTCTCAATAGCTAATAGAACTGATGCTGATATATTTGTAAGTATTCATGCCAATGCTTCAAGAGGTAAAAGAAAAGATATTAACGGGTTAGAAACTTTTTACTACACTGGATGGAGAGGACGACTATTGGCAAAAAAAATTCAAAAACAAATACTTAAAGTATCTCCTGGAAGTCCAGATAGGGGAGTACGACAAGGCAGATTTTTCGTTATTAAGAATACGAGTATGCCAGCAGTACTTGTAGAAATAGGTTTTTTAACAGGAAGATTAGATGCTAGAAGGCTAGAAAAATCTATACATCGTAAAAGAATTGCTTATGCAATCTCAAATGGCATTATTGAATATCTTTCGAGGATAGAGTGATACTTAAAATAGGAATCTTTGACAGTGGTATAGGAGGGTTTACAGTTCTTCGCTCTTTATGGGAAACCCGCAAGGATGTTGAGGTTTTTTATTTGGCAGATATAAAGAGAGTTCCATATGGAAATAAAGATATTGAACAAATAAGATCTTTCGCAAAGGAAATTTGTAATTGGTTTAGAGACAAGAATTTGGATGCATTATTAATAGCCTGTAATACTACAAATGCTTGTGCCTTGGATATTTTAGAAAATAATCTAGAAATTCCTTGCTTTGATCTAATTTATTCAGTTTCAGAAATATTAACTAAGCAACATATTGGTGTTTTAGCGACCCCAGCAACTATTAAATCTTCGCATTATCAGAAAATAATTGAATCAAAAAGAGAAAATGTAAAAGTATTTCAACAAGCATGTCCTGAATTTGTACCAGAAATAGAAAGAATCAACCTTGACTTAGATAAATTAAATAATCTATCGGTTTTATATATTAATCCTTTATTAAAAGAAAATGTTGAAGAAATAATACTTGGATGTAGCCATTATCCTTTGATTTATAGCGTTTTAAGAAATAAAATTGATCCTAAGATTAAAATTATTGATCCTTCGGCTGCTTTAGTAAATAAGTTTAATAATTCATTCTTAATTCCAAAGAATCATTGCTGTGAGAGTACTTGTCACGATAATATAAAATTTTTTGTAACCGCAAAGAGTGAAGAGTTTTCTAGAAAAGTTAAATATTGGTTGAAAATTAATAAAGAAATTAGGTTAGTTAACCTCCGAAGCAATGATTGATTCCTTAATATATGAGAGAGGTTAATCATGAATACAGTAACAGAACTTCTACAACCAGTTGAAAATGATCTTGATGATCTTATTCTCGAACTGAAAAAATTAATAGGTGCTGGTCATCCAATTCTTCAGGCAGCAGCAGAGCATTTATTTAGTGCTGGAGGAAAAAGGTTAAGACCTGGGATAGTTTTATTAATTTCAAAAGCTATTTCTCCAGAATTTACTTTGACAACTAAACATAAAAGACTTGCAGAGATTACTGAAATGATTCATACAGCATCCTTGGTTCATGACGATGTTGTAGATGAAGCCTCAACAAGAAGAGGTGTTGATACTGTTCACAGTAGGTTTAATACGAGGGTTGCTGTTCTGGCCGGAGATTTTTTATTTGCTCAAGCTAGTTGGCATTTGGCAAACTTAGATAATGTCAAAGTCGTTAAATTACTCAGTAGAGTAATAATGGATTTGGCAGAAGGTGAAATAAAGCAAAATCTAAATAGATTTGATTCGGGACAAACTTTTTCGAAATATATTAACAAAAGTTACTGTAAAACAGCTTCCCTAATTGCTAATAGTACTAAAGCATCTGGGGTCTTAAGCAATCTAGCAGATGATAAATTAGACAGTTTATACGAATTTGGTAAGAATATTGGTTTAGCTTTTCAGGTAGTTGATGATATTCTTGATTTTACTGGTAATGATAAACAGTTAGGTAAACCAGCGGTAAGCGATCTCGCTAGTGGTTACCTTACTGCTCCAGTTTTATATGCTCTAGAAGAAAATGAAAACTTATCCGTTTTGATTAATAGAGAACTTGTAGAAAAAGAAGATTTAGATAATGCTTTAAATATTGTCATGAACTCTCAAGCCTTAAAACGTTCTAGAAAATTAGCTGAAGATTTTGCTATTCATTCCAAAGAAGCAATATTATGGCTTCCTGACTCAGAATATAAGAGGGCTTTGTTATCTTTACCCGAATTTGTCCTTAGTCGTCTTTACTAGATTTATCAAAAAATAAATTTTTGTAGTTAAAAATACATTATAAATTTTTGAAAATTATAATTAACTTTAATAAATAAATTGTTAATAGATTCATCTAATGTCACTAGATAAGAAACATTCAATCAACAATATTCTTGAGGAAAAGAGACTTTTCCCTCCTTCCAAAGAATTCTCAGATAAATCAAATATAAAAAGTTTTGAGGAATTAAAAAGTTTAAAAAAACAATCTATAGAAAACCCAACAAAATTCTGGGAATCTTTTGCAAAATCAGAAATTGATTGGTTCGAACCATTTCAGACTGTTTTAGACCGAGAAAATGCCCCCTTTTTTAAATGGTTTAAGGAAGGTAAGTTGAATATCACTTATAACTGCTTAGATAGACATATCAAAAACGGAATTGGGAATAAAACAGCGCTTGTATGGGAAGGCGAGCCAGGAGATAACAAGAAATATACGTATCAAGAACTTCTCAAAGAAGTATGCAAAGCTTCAAATGCTTTGAAATCTTTGGGAATAAAAAAAGGTGATTTGGTATGTATTTATATGCCAATGATTCCTGAGGCGATGGTTGCTATGCTCGCTTGCGCAAGAATTGGAGCTCCTCATTCAGTAGTTTTTGGAGGCTTTTCCTCTGAGTCGTTAAAAGATAGATTGATTGATGGAAATGCCAGATTTGTTATAACGGCAGATGGTGGTTTTAGAAAAGATAAGGTAATTGAGCTTAAGAAAGCTGTTGATGCGGCAATTGAAAGTGGGGCAAATAAGATTGTTGAAAAAGTTATTGTTGTTCAAAGAACTAAAAAAGATATTTCGATGGTAAACAATAGGGATTTTTGGTGGCACGAATTATTAAAAGATCAAAAAGATTGGTGTGAACCTGAAATTATGAATAGCGAAGATAGATTATTTGTCTTGTATACTTCAGGATCCACTGGTAAACCAAAGGGTGTTGTTCATACTACCGCTGGTTATAATCTCTGGTCTCACCTAACATTCAAGTGGATTTTTGACATAAAAGATGATGATGTCTATTGGTGTACAGCAGATGTTGGGTGGATTACTGGTCATAGTTATATAGTCTATGGACCTTTATCCAATGGAGCAACAACTCTTATGTTTGAGGGTGTTCCAAGGGCATCTAACTTAGGGGCTTTTTGGGAAATTATTCAAAAATACAAAGTTACTATTTTCTATACAGCGCCAACAGCGATAAGATCATTTATGAAATCTGGACGTGAAATCCCTGACCAATACGATTTAAGATCTTTGAGACTTTTGGGAACAGTTGGCGAACCAATTAATCCTGAAGCATGGATGTGGTATCGAGAGGTAATAGGTGATAATAAGTGTCCAATAGTAGATACCTGGTGGCAAACTGAAACTGGTGGGGTGATGATAAGTCCCTTGCCAGGAGCCGTTGCTACAAAGCCAGGTTCCGCAACATTCTCTTTGCCTGGAATCGAGGTTGAAGTTGTAGATAAAAATGGAGAAAAGGTGGTGGAAAATGAGGGTGGATATTTGATTGTTAAAAAACCTTGGCCTGGAATGATGCGTACAATTCATGAAAACTCTCAAAGATATTTAGACAGTTATTGGGAATATATTTCTTTTAAAGGTGAAAAAAATGTTTATTTCGCTGGAGATGGGGCTCGGATTGATAATGATGGATATATTTGGATTATGGGAAGAGTAGATGATGTTATAAGTGTTTCCGGACATCGTTTGGGAACTATGGAAATAGAGTCTGCATTAGTAAGTCATAAATCAGTTGCGGAAGCTGCTGTTGTCGGAAGAAAAGATGATTTAAAAGGTGAGGCTATAGTTGCATTTATATCTTTAGAAAAAGTCATAAATAGTTCTCCAGAATTAGTTGAGGAGTTAAAGAAACATGTAGTTAATGAAATTGGAATTATTGCCAAACCAGAAAAAATAATAATTTCAGATTCTCTTCCAAAAACGCGTAGCGGAAAAATAATGAGAAGAATTTTGAGGTCTTTGGCAGAAGGCGAAAAAATAAGTGGAGATATTAGTACCCTTGAAGATAGTTCTGTTTTAGAAAAATTAAAGGAAATATCTTAAATTGATTTATCAATCAAATTAGATATTTGTTTGATTGTATATTTTTTAAAATCATTGTCAGCCCAATCACCTAGGAAATTTTCTCTTAGTCCTGCGCTAGCAATAATAGTATGAGTTCCTTTAAGCTTTATCCCTTTGGAGTTATCTTCTTTTCTTTCTCTAAGACATGAAAGTAATTTATCTGTTTGATCTAATTCATCTGAGTTAAATTTTATTAGAAAATTATTTTTTTGAGTATAAGTTTTTTTGATTATTCCAAATGTTCTTTCTGGGCTTGGGCTGAATTCACTATTGAATTCTAATTTTTGAGAAATCTTTTTTAAAAATGGTATAGATCTGTTTGCACTAAAGTTATTAAAACTTATTGATATGAATTTCTCGCAATTCCTACCTCCATCTGGAGAAATTAAGTGAAGTTTACAACCAAGGCTATGTCCAATTCTTATTGAAGGTATTGAGGTTCCTATCCTTTTTGATAAGGATCTTTGACAATTTTTAAAATCTTTCCATGCTCTCATTGCCAGTTCTTGGTGATCAAATTGAGGCGTGTACTTATATGCATGTACTGCATAGTTTTTATCTATTAAGCTTTTTATAAATCTTTTGTATGTTAAATCTGGTTTAGATGCTAAATAACTACCTCCAATAAATTCGATAATTTTTTTTGGATTTGAAGGCCAATAACAATAATTATTAAATTGATATTTTTTAAAAGTCATTTAATATTCTAAATTCAAAACTTCTTAGGTTAATTTCTAACAAAATTTAGTTTTTTACTTTATTTGTTTAATTATTATTAATTTAAAAGAAAAAAATATCAAATGCGCCAAAATATATTAGATGTTTTTTGATAATTGGAACTACCAAACAAAAAAAAATTAAATCAATTGGATTTTCTTAATAATGAAATTAAAAATAATGATTATGACAAACCTAATTTTTTAAGTAAATCAATCTCAAGCTCCAAAATTAATAATCAAAATGAAACAATAGAAAACATTTTAATTCTTGATACTGAGACAACTGGCTTAGATGAAAATAAAGATGAAATTATTGAGGTAGGGTGCATCTTATTTAATGTAAATTCTAAATCCGTCCTCTCACAGGTTTCGTTCTTATTCCCAGTTAGTTCAAATGAAGCTGAACATGTTAACGGGATATCTGCAGAAGTTACTAATATTAAACAACCTTGGGAGGACGGCTTGAATTTCTTTTTAAAACTTGTGGATTGTTCAGATTTAATAGTGGCTCATAATGTTGAATTTGACAAAAAGTGGTTTGGGAAGGGTAGATTGCCCAAGCTCGAAAAAAAATGGATTTGTAGTTTAGAGGATATTAATTGGTCATTTCAAAAAAACTTAAAAAATAGACCTTCAGTTACTGATCTTGCACTTTCTTTTTCAATACCAGTTTGGAGCTTACATCGAGCCTTATCAGATTGCTTCTATATTTCGGAGGTTTTCAAAAAATGTGAGAATTTAGAAGAACTTCTTATTAAAGCGACAGAACCAAGATTTTTATATAAAGCATTGGTGAGTTATGAAGACAGATCTTTAGCTAAGAAGGCAGGATTCCTCTGGAATAATCCTAAACAAGGAGCTTGGGCTAAAAAATTAACAGTCGAAGAAGCAAATAGTCTTGATTTTAAAGTGCAGATATTGGATTAATAGTTTAGCTTTTTAAATTTGAAAAGTTTTTAGTGCATTTTACAGGGCATCCATTGTTCACCCATTTTATGTGCGCCGATACATCCATATTGTGATGCTGCTTTTTCGGCATCCTCTTTTGTTTTAAAAAGACCAGGCATCAGAGTCTCTTTTTTAATTTTTGAAGTCTTCTCATTAGGAATGTGAATCTCATGACTATGTGATTTAGGAGAATATTCCAATACCCCCATGGTTGTTATCCCAGCAGAAATTATACCCATGCCAACTACTGATAAATTTACTATTCCCATAGCAACAGCACCAAAAGAAAAAACACCCATTGGCACTACCCCAATACTAATAACACCCATTGGTACTATTCCAATGGAAACGATACCTAATGGAGCAATGCCAAAAGCAATTTTTTTGGGTTTTGTGCCACAATGCTGACTCTCTTTCTTATTATTAATTTCCAATATTTTGTCTAAATGTTAGATTAAATTATGACATAGTAGTGCCCAACAAAATTTAATTTCTATGTAAATTAAAAATTTTGAATTATTAATTAGAACTTTGAATAACTTTAAAAATCTTAGAGGAACAGTAGATCTTTTACCTGATCAATTAATAAAGTGGCAAAATGTTGAAAAAATAATAATAGAGCAACTTTTTAGGGCTTCTGTAAAGGAAATCAGGACTCCAATACTTGAAATGACTGAATTATTTATGAGGGGGATTGGAGAAGGCACCGATGTTGTTAGCAAAGAAATGTATACATTTTTGGATAGGGGTGAAAGGTCATGCACCTTAAGACCTGAAGGTACTGCATCAGTCGTAAGAGCTTTAATTCAAAATGGAGTATCAAGTAAACCTTCTCAGAAACTTTGGTACATGGGACCAATGTTTAGATATGAGAGACCTCAAGCCGGAAGGCAAAGGCAGTTTCATCAGTTAGGTGTTGAATTTGTCGGTTACGAATCTGCAAGGAGTGATATCGAAATTATTACTTTGGCTTGGGATATTTTGGAGAAATTAGGAATAAAAGAACTAAATCTTGAAATTAATACCTTAGGGGATCAAAATGACAGGTCAAATTTTCAAAAGGCATTTTTAAAATGGTTAGAAGTTAATAAAAACTCCTTAGATTTGGATTCTCAAAAGAGAATAGATAAGAATCCTTTAAGAATTTTAGATACCAAGAATGTTCAAACAAAAAAGATTCTTGAAGATTCTCCCAAATTAGTTGACTTTTTGTCTGAAAAAAGTCTCGAAAGATATTTAACTATTAAAGACAAATTAAAACTTCTTAAAATACCTTTTATAGAAAATTTTAATTTAGTAAGAGGTTTGGATTATTACACTCACACCGCATTTGAAATCACTAGTGGATTACTTGGTTCTCAAGCTACAGTATGTGGAGGAGGAAGATATGATAATTTGATTAGTCAAATGGGAGGGACAGAAACTCCAGCCATTGGATTTGCAATTGGATTAGAAAGACTCATTTTATTATCAGGTAAAGATCTTGAAGAAAGTAGAGAAACAGATATTTATATTGTGAATAAAGGGCTTAATGCTGAAACAATGGCAATGGACTTATCTCGAAAGTTAAGAAATTATGATTTAAAAACAGAATTGGATCTTAGTGGCGCATCATTTTCAAAGCAATTTAAAAAAGCTAATAAATTAAAATCAAAAAGTATTATTGTAATTGGAGATGATGAAGCACTTAAAAATGAATTTATAATTAGGCTTTTCAACCAGGAGAATTTTGAAAATATGGAAGAGACCATTTCAGTAGATGATGTTACCAAGTTAGATAATTGGCTAGATAAAAATCTTCTTTTAAAAAGGTCTTAAGTCAAATTATGATAATTATTATTTTTTTAGCAATTCTAATTTCTTTGGATATGTTTTTAAAAGTTTATAGAGAGAAAAAAGGTTTAAAAAATAAAAAATTTATCACTTTTAATAAAGATAATTTGAATCAATGGATGAATTTGACCAAGAAAGAAAGATATAATTTGTCAAAAAAAGATTCTTCTTCATATCTAAATAAAAGAAAAGTTTTATTAGATCAAATAAGGAAAGAATATAAGATTATTTCTAAAGGAGAAAAAAATTAGATAATTAAAAGATCATTAAAAGTATGTGGACTTCAAGTAAACCTATAAATGGATTAAGACATTTTGTTTTAGTAAATAAGATTAAAGAGAAAGATCAAATTAAAAATTTGATGGTTTCTGTTCTTGATGTCGAAATTAACTTAAAGATTTCTAATGAGGAATTAATTAATAGTGAGGAATGGACTGAGGGATGGTTAAATCTTCCTAAAAGTGAATCGATTACAAAAGATTATCTTGAATATAAGTTATCTAATGATTCAAAAAAAGGTACTAATAAAATTTTTATTAACAATAATTCCATATTTAATATTTCTTAATTTCAAACCAAGTAAATATTTTAATTAAGACTCATTATGAAGACTATGTTTTAATCAATTAAAAAATTTTTTAAAAATTAATGCCCCTTTCAAAATAAATGGATAAACGTTATTAAGGATTAATAATATTTATTTAAACAATGTTCGGAAATATATGGCAATCTTCTGATTTTGCTGCTGAGGATTTAGGTACAAGTGAAATAAAACTTTCTTATTTTAGGGAGAATGGTTTCTTAAAAAATGGTATACATTGGAAAAGCTCTCCTTATGGACAAAAAAAACCCTGGAATCCTGAAGTTCTATACAATACAAAATTATGCAAAAAGATAATTGATAAATATTATTCTGAAAAACAGTTTGATCAAGAAGCGGCCTAACTATAAATAATCTAAGTTTAATTAAGAATTATGAAATAAATCCTCTGAAAACTATTAATTAACTAAATTTTCATCCTTACATTCAATCAAAGTGGTATGCAGTATTGGATATAGATCAATCATGTTTATGTATTGCTCTGATTTTCTATAAGTTTTTGCAGCCTTTTTGTAATGCCCTTCTGATTTCATTTCTAGTGAAATTTTTCTAGAAGTTCTTTGGGAAATTGTCATGAGAAGAGTTGTCTTGTTCTCTTTTTAGTAATTGATTGAAAAGGAGGCAATAATTATTGATGTTTTCATGACATAAATAATTAATAATGTCAGCAAAGAGAGATTTTTTTAAATATTTGATTAAGGAATCCAAAAAAGAATTTTTAAAAATTTTGTAAAATCAATAATTATGCAGACTAAATCTATCTTTTAACATCAAAAACAAATGTCCCAATTTCCTTTAAGTATTTATAGCTAGGATTAACAACCTTTACAATTTTGTTGTGAATTGAACTCTTTGCTGAAATATAAAGTATTCTCAAAACGTTTAAGCTAATCAATTCCTAAATGCAAACCTATGGCAATCCAGATACTACCTACGGATGGTGGGCTGGTAATTCAGGTGTAGCAAATCGCTCAGGAAAATTTATCGCTGCTCACGTAGCTCATGCAGGATTAATTGTTTTCTGGGCCGGTGCTTTCACCCTTTTTGAACTTTCACGATTTGACCCAAGCGTCCCAATGGGGCACCAACCTCTAATCGTTCTTCCTCACTTAGCAACTCTTGGAATAGGGTTTGATGCTAATGGGGTTGCGATGGGAGATACTAAACCAGTTCTCGCGATAGCAATAGTGCACTTAGTTTCTTCTATGGTTTTAGCCGCTGGAGGACTTTTACACTCTTTACTTCTTCCTGGAAATTTAGAGGATTCTGAAGTTGCAAAAGCTAGAAAATTCAATATTGAATGGGATAACCCAGATAAATTGACATTTATTCTTGGTCATCATCTTATTATTCTTGGATTCGCAGTTATTGCTTTCGTTGAATGGGCAAGAGTTCACGGTATTTATGATCCAGCCATTGGTTCTGTAAGACAGGTTGAGTATGAATTAAACTTAGCCAAAATTTGGAATCATCAAACAGACTTCCTAACTATTGATAGTCTTGAGGAAGTGATGGGTGGTCATGCTTTCCTTGCTTTTGTTGAGATTACTGGTGGAGCTTGGCATATTGCTACTAAGCAAGTTGGAGAATATACCAAATTCAAAGGTAAGGGACTTCTTTCAGCAGAAGCAGTCCTCTCATGGTCTTTAGCCGGAATAGGTTGGATGGCTATTATTGCAGCCTTCTGGAGTGCAGCTAATACAACAGTTTATCCTGTTGAATACTTTGGTGAACCTCTTGAATTGAAATTTAGTATTTCTCCGTATTGGATTGATACTGTTGACCTTCCTGATGGTGTTTATACTTCAAGAGCCTGGTTAGCAAATGTTCACTACTACTTTGGTTTCTTCTTTATTCAAGGACATCTATGGCATGCACTTAGAGCCTTAGGATTTGACTTCAAGAGAGTTACAAATGCTATCAGTAATATTGATAGTGCTACTGTTACTCTTAAAGATTAAACTTTAAAATAACTAAGTAATATTAAAAGGCCTCAGATAATGAGGCCTTTTTTTATTTGATAAAATTTATTTATTAAATTAGATTTATAATATATTAAGTTTAGATAATTGAATATTTCTTTCCTACAAAATAAAGATATTTTCTCAAATTCTCTTTCAATTAGTCTATTAGGATTTTTTGTAATTGGTTTTTTCTTAATTTTTGGAAGAAAATTTAAATTTGCTGTTCAATTAGAAAGATTTGGATTACCTATAGCTGTTATTTCTGGAATTGTGGGAATATCTATAGGTCCCTATGGATTAATAAATATTTTGTCTAAGGAGACTACAAACGTCTGGAGTAATTTTCCTACTCCTCTCTTATCTATAGTGTTTGCGACATTAATGATGGGTAGGCCAATTCCAAATATTAATGGTTTGATTAGACCCATTGTCAATCAGTTTTTGTTGGCTCTTTCATTGGGCTTTGGTCAATTTTTAGTAGGAGGATTAGTTGTTAAATACTTATTGTCTCCTTCTATGGAAACAAATCCTTTAATGGGATGTTTAATAGAGGTTGGTTTTGAAGGAGGGCATGGTGCTGCATCTATTATTGGAGAAAGTTTTAATAAACTTGGATTCTCAGATGGCTTAGACTTAGGTCTTGCAATGGCTACAATGGGCCTTTTATCCTCTTCCTTATTAGGTAGTTTCTTTATTTTTGTAGGAAGAACTTTAGGAATTTCAGATACAGAGCAGATCGTTAATAAAGCGGATAATGAAAATCCAAATATCAAAATAAGCATTTTTTCAGATTTGAGAATTTTATTAATAAATCTTGGCTTTGTAGGGTTGGCAATTTCTTTTGGGGTCTTGATACTTAACCTTTTGAGGTATATTTCAAACTACTTTGGGGAATTCTCAAAAGAAGTAATCTTATCACTTCCTGTATTCCCACTTATTCTTATAGGATCACTTTTGATTAGATATATCTTAGAAAAAACCAATAATACAGAATTTATATCTAATCTTCTTCAAAGAGAAATTGGCATCTTGTCCACAGATTTATTAATTTTTACAGCAATGGCAAGTTTAGATATTGCTACTGTTTTTGATAATTGGAGATTGATTTTGGTACTTACTATTTTTGGTTTGATTTGGAATTTAATTTGTATTTCTTATTTCGCATACTTTATATTTGAAAAATACTGGTTTGAGAGAAGTTTAATAGAATTTGGAAATTCAACTGGAGTAGTTGCATCTGGACTACTTCTTTTAAGACTCGCTGATCCAAAAAATATTTCTAAAACACTTCCGATTTTTACATCAAAGCAACTTTTTGCTCAGTTAATCTTATCAGGAGGATTTTTTACAGTATTAGCTCCATTATTGATCTCAAAAATAGGATTAGATTATTGGACAGAGATTTGTGCATTAATAACTCTTTTTACTATTTTGGTTGCATTCTTTTTTAACAAAAGGTTTTCTACAAGTTATCAATAAGAAGTTAAGTTAGTATAAAAATATATTTTTGTTGATTTATGTCCTACACGCCATATGATATTCCTCCTCAAGAAAGTAAAGAAAAATGGTTTAGGAGTCACTTGCTTGGAAGAGAAGTTGAATTAGGAGAATTATATAGTCTTGGATTTAACGAACTGGATTTAATTATGGCTGAAACTGCAGAAATTAGAAGTGATATTGAATTTAAAGAAAAAAATATTGGAAAATTTAGAACAGCAGGATATTTTTTAGAATTAGCAAGAATTATTGAAAAAAGAAAATTACTTGAAAGCTAATTAAAAGGGAAATATTCTTTCTTTGTCGAAGGTTTCCATGGATCAAATTTATGCATTAATTTTTTAAAATATTGATGTTTTTCAAAATGTCCTAACCACTCTTTTATTGGATCTTCAAAATAGCTTGTTTTTTTTTGACTTTCGCAAGCAATTTTAAATTGCCTTACAAATGGCCAAACACACCAATCGGCAATTGAAGGATTATCTCCAATTAGCCATCTACTATTTGTTAGTTTTTTGTTCCATTTTTTTATGTATTTGGCAGCTTCTATGAAATGATAATCTTCTTCGCTTGCGTTAAATCTCTCAGAATATTTAAAACGGTCTAAATGATATTTAAACCCATCGTCATTTTCGGAAATGATTTCTATAATTTCTTCCTCCTTACTAATAGGAATATAAAAATTTTTTAATTTTTTCTTTTTTGATTCTGAAAGTGCCCAGATGATAATATCTAAACTTTCTTCTATTACTTCTTTATTTGTTTTTACTAGGATAGGAACTGTTTTTGTCTTTGATATATTTATAAATTCTAATGGCTTATTTTTTAAATCAACTTCTCTTATTTCTACTTTAATTTCGCAAATTAATAATGCCCATCTTGCTCTAATTGCATATGGACATCTACGAAATGAATATAAAATATCTGTTCTCATTTTGTAAAAAATTAAATTTTTTTTTTGAATCTTTTAGTATTATCTACATAGGACTAACCTTAATTTTACATTGCAAATGGCGGGATATGTTTACCTTGTAAGAGTTGGAGATCTTTATCGAATTGGTAAGGCAGATAATCTTGATAAGAAAATTAGAAAACTCAAACCAGATGAATTACTAGCTTCGATAATGACTAAAGAGCCTGAAACACTTGAAGCGAGGTTATTAAGAAAATATAAATCCCAAAGAATCCCTGAAACTGGATATTTAAAGCTTACTAAAAGGCAGATATCTGAATGTAAAAAACAATTTGAATTAAAAGGAAATTTACCTCATACACTTGATGCTGAGGTTTCCATAACTTTATTTGCGTCCTTTTTATTATTTGGGATAAATTTTTTAATTTTGAATTATTTTAATTTTGGATTTTTAAGAAATATATCCTATTCATTTGGCCTCGCATCGATACCCATGATTATCTTGTTTCTTACAGGTAGTTTTGGAGGATATTTTTCTGAAGATTTATCTTTATTTTCATTATTAACGAATCGAATAAAAGGTTTTTTTATAGCTATTGCGATGATCACAATGGCTTTTCTAATGTTTAGACTAAATTAAATTTCATAATTACAATTTAATGCTATTTCAAATGGAACTGACTGCATTGGTAATTTCAGGATGGTAGAACATATTTCGGCTATGTCCCCTGGTTGAGTCATTTTTGACTTTTCTAAGGATGATATTTTCTCAGCCATTTTTGTATTAACCCAACTAGG
>QCUA01000023.1 GCA_003210915.1 Prochlorococcus sp. AG-676-L21
TTTTTATTAATATATACTTTATTAAAATGCTTGGATCCATGGATAAATATCAAAATCAATCCAAATACCTTCTTTCCAATAAATATCTTTCTCAATTAATTCTCTTAATTCATTTTCATTATTAGCATTAAAAATAGCAAATAAATATTTTGTACACTTAGTAGGTCCTAAAGTAATTAAAATATTTCTTTCTTTTAAATTCCCAAGTCTATCTAGATGATTTTTACGAAACGGTTCCCTTTTATTAATTGCATCGTCACAATACTTCCCAAATACTATAAATGTTTCCATCATTAAAAGATAACTAATTGAATAAATATATAATTAATAATTGCATAAATTACACACTAATTGCTATGTTAATTAAGAATAACTTTTTATTAATTTATTATGCTAAGTGGTAGCGATCTCCTTGCTAAAGTTAAAGAACTTGGTGATGTTAGCAAGTCAGATCTTGTTCGTGAATGTGGATATGTTTCCACGAAAAAAAATGGAAGCGAACGTTTAAATTTCACTGCTTTTTATGAAGCACTTCTTGAAGCAAAAGGGGTTAACTTGGGTGATACCGGAGTTGCAGGCATTGGCAAGGGTGGCAGAAAGTTAAGTTATATAGCGACAGTTCAAGGTAATGGTAATCTTTTGATTGGGAAAGCATATACAGCACTTTTAGACTTAAAAGCAGGCGATGAGTTTGAAATAAAGCTTGGAAGAAAACAAATAAGATTATTACCCTCGGAATAATCCCCATAAAATATTTTTCTAATTATAAGAATTAAAACCCCCTTTTCATCTAGGGGTTTTTTAATAAAATAAACATGCAAAATTAGTTTTTTAATTACATTTATTGATCAGCAGCTTTACGCATTTCTTCGCAAAATTCACCAATTTGATTAACAACTTCCTTTTCATTACTATTAGAGATTCTTTTAACAAATGCACTTCCAATAATTACTCCATCTGCCCCCCATTTACGAACTTTATTAACATGTTCAGGAGAAGATATTCCAAAACCAACCGCTACAGGATTAATGCTTATTTCTTGTAATTTAGTAATAAGATTCTCTACTCTATTTTCCATTTTGTTTCTCTCTCCTGTTACTCCTGTCACGCTTACTAAATAAGTAAAACCTTTTGTATTATTAGATATAATTTTCATTCTTTCAGAGGGAGTAGTAGGAGCAACTAATAATATCAAGTCTATAGAATAAGAACTAATTATTCCTGAAAATTTATATGCTTCTTCCAAAGGAAGATCGGGAATTATTAATCCTGAAACTCCTACTTTAGATGCCAATTCACAAAAATTCTCAAGTCCAAAATTTAATACAGGATTAAAATAAGTGAAAAGTATTATTGGAATATGCAACTTATCTTTCAAAGACTCTAATAATTGAATAACATTTTTCAATGTAGTTCCTGACTTTAATGCTCTAGAAGCTGATAATTGAATGATTGGCCCATCAGCAAGAGGGTCGCTATAAGGGATTCCTAATTCAATAAGATCCGCACCCTTTTCTTGCAACTTTAATAAAATCTTTGATGTAGTCTCAATATTAGGATCACCTGCCATTATGAAAGGCATCAATGCTAATTTATCGTTTTTCTTTAGTTCAAAAAACTTCTTATTTATTTTTGATAAAGTTTCATTCATAGGATTTTGCGTTTTCTTGTTTTCTTTCATGAATTTCTGAGATTTTTATTTGATAATTCTTAAGGAGTTTATGGATTTTTTTCTAAATCTTCCATTAGTTTTTCCTGCTCTTCTTTTGGTAATAAGTTAAATTTGGTTTCTAGTTTATCATTCACAATTTTTTCATACTCTTTTCTATAACGCTTCCTTTGTTCCATAAAAGTCATTTTTCCGTTTAAAACTCTAAGAACATAAGATGAAACCCAAGTTATCACAATGACAATCAAGATAAAGTTTGAGAAAGTGCTAGCTGTAAAGTTATCAAGACCAAATTGAGGCGCCAATTTATAACTTAACAGTCCTAATAATGAGATTAATAAACCTATTTGTACTACCTTACCTTTAGTCAATTATTTAACCTTTGCTATCTCCTCTTAATCTGAGATTTAAAAAAGGAGAAAATAAAATTAAACCTGGGAAAAAAAGAAATACTAATCCATAAACCATTAATCTCTCAAATTTGCCCATAACATTCCATCTATTATTCATCCAGTAAAAAAGTATTAACGGAATAACAACTAAATAAATAGAAATAATTCCAACGTAGACAACTAAAGTAGCAAATGAATTATTAAAAATACTTTCCATTTAAATTTCTGGTTTATTTAGTTAAAACTTAACAACTATTGAAAGTTATCGTAAGAACTAAAAATAAATAGTTTAAGAATGGGAGTGGGGGGACTTGAACCCCCACGAGCTAAAGCGCTCGACGGATTTTAAGTCCGGCGCGTCTACCAATTCCGCCACACTCCCAAAAGGAATTTGCGCTTTTCAATCGTAGCCGAAACTATATCAATTAAACAAGAAAAATGCGAATATTTACATTTTCTCGGAATTTTAAGATTGAATTATATCTTTCAATAATTAAATTAATCTTTTTAAAAAAAATTTATACTCATATTTTCCTGTAGTTAATACAATTTCTTAATTTTTATTTAACTACTCCCTTTACTCGCCAATTTAAAGTTTCACCTCCATGAAATGGTTTTATTTGTCCAACAACCTTATTTTTCTCAATAACTTCAATAAATTCTGGAATTTCATTTGACCTAGATACCAATCTTATCTTTTCTTTATTAATAGGTAAATTATAAAAAGTAGGTCCATTCAAGCTAGCAAACTTTTCGAATTGATTTAGTGCATTTTCCTCCTCAAAAACTTTTAAATAACTTTCTATTGCTACTGGAGAATTAAAAATGCCTGCACAACCACAAAAAGCTTTCCACTGTCTTAGGTGAGGAGCAGAATCTGTACCCAAGAAAAAGCATTCTTTTCCACTAGTAGCAGCTTTCCTTAAAGCAATTCTATTATTTTCTCTCTTAGCGACTGGTAAGCAGTAAAAGTCACTATTAAGACCTCCAAAGAACATTGCATTCCTATTTATGTGTAAATGATGAGGAGTAATAGTAGCTCCTAAGTTATTACTCTGAACAAAATCAACTGCATGAGAGGTAGTTATATGTTCTAAAACAATCTTTAATTTTGGGAATTGTTGTATTAAAGGTGAAAGTTCTTTATCTATAAAAACCTCTTCCCTATCAAAAATATCTACTTCAGGATCAGTTACTTCTCCATGAATTAAAAGTGGCATTCCAAGTTCTTGCATAACTTCAAATATTCCATAAAGATTTTCTATTTTTTTAACTCCATGGCTGGAGTTTGTTGTTGCATTAGCAGGATACAATTTGGCAGCAAAGAAAACTTTATTATTAAAGCCTTCTATTAATTCATTTTTTATTGTCTTATCCGTCAGATATATCGTCATTAATGGCTCAAAAGTGGAATTAGTCGACAATGCTTCAGATATAGATTTCTTATAAGCAATACATCTTTCGATTGATGTTATTGGTTTTTTTGTGTTTGGCATCACAATGGCTCTACCAAAAAATTCAGAAGTAAACCTAATAATATTTTTTAAAACAATGCCTTCCCTTAAGTGTAAATGCCAATCATCAGGTTTTAATATAGTTAATTCTTTCAAAATTTTAATTATTTAATTAATATTAACAGCAAATAAAAATTGACAATAGTTTTAAGATAGTTGTTGAATAAATTAAAGATATAATCATCTAAATAAGTCTTTTAAATATGAGTGAATTTATATTGCCAATAATAGAGATTTTAATTGGAATAATATTACTTTTTGCAGGTGGAGAATTATTTATTCAAGGGGCAATTTCTTTATCATTAATTTTAGGAATACCTCAAATAGTAATAGGATTAACTGTTGTTTCCTTAGGTACAAGTTCTCCTGAATTATTAGTAAGTTTAAATTCAATCTTTAAAGGGAGTGACTCACTCGCAGCAAGCAATGTAATAGGAAGCAATATTTTTAATGTTCTTGTTGTCTTAGGAATAAGTGCATTAATTACCCCTTTAAAAGTAAAAAGTAGAATTGTCCGCAGAGATGTTCCTATTTTAATAGCTATTTCATGTGCAGTCTGGGCAATGTCTTCAACTGGTCTTTTAACTTGGCAAGCAGGCATTTTTCTAATATTTTGTTTAACTTTAAATACAATTTGGGAAATAAATACTATTAAAGAAAATGAGGAGGATATTAAAAAAGCTGAGCCAGAGATTGAAGAATCTTCAGGCCTTGAGAAAGGTAAGTTTAATATTATATTAAAATTAATATCTGGAATCTTTCTTCTAAGCTTTGGTTCAAATACTTTAGTAAATGGTTCTCAATCCTTAGCTACTATATTAGGGGTAAATGAAATTATTATTGGTCTAACTATAGTTGCCACAGGAACCTCTCTACCAGAACTAGTTACTTCAATAATTGCAGCATTGAAAGGTAAAACAGATCTTGCAATTGGTAATGTTATTGGAAGCAATTTGCTGAATCAGCTTCTTATTCTTGGAAGTTGCAGTGTTTTTTCTGGATTAAAAGGTTTTACAATTGATCAAAGCCTAATAAAAGTTGACTTACCATTTATGGTGTTAACTACTTTTGCCTGCCTCCCAATCTTCTGGACCAAGGGTAAAATCACTAGAACTGAGGGCTTTATACTATTAAATCTATATATTTTCTACATCATTGATAAGATATTGTTTTTAAATGAATTTAACAATCTCTATGAATTGAGAGTTTTTATTTTGATTTATTTTGCATTTTTCACAGTATTTCTTTTTGCCCAAGAAAGTCTCAAAATTTCTAGAAGATAATTTAATTACCCATACATAGTTACAAATTCCTCTGAGATAGTTGGATGTAACGCCATGGTAGTATCAAAATCCTTTTTAGTAATCCCTGCATTTAAAGACACTGAAACCATTTGTATAATCTCAGAAGCTGCTTCTCCAAACATATGGCAGCCTAGGACCTTATCATTTTTTTTATGGACCACAAGTTTTAACATACATTTAGATTTATTTTTTTTAAAGGTATTTGACATCGGAGTAAAATTACACTTAAAAACTTTTATATTTACTTCCGAATAAATTTCTTTTGCCTTTTCCTCACTAAGGCCAACTGTTGAAATTTCTGGGATAGTAAAGACTGCCTTAGGAATATTTTCATAGTTAACTTTTCTTTTAAGATCAGCGAAAAAATTATCTGCAAAAACTCTCCCTTGTTCAATTGCTACTGGCGTTAAATTTGGTTTTTTAATTATATCTCCAATAGCAAATATATTAGAATTACTGGTCTGATTTAGTTCATTAACTTCTAAATATATGCCATCCATTTTTAGATTTAAATTATCTAAATGCAATTTTTTAAGAGCAGGCTCTCGTCCAGTTGCAAAAAGTATATTATTGGTAAACAATTTACTTCCTGATTCCAGAGTCGACTCTAAATCATCATTTATTTTTTTTATGGACTTTAATTGATTTTTGAATTTTAAATTTATACCCAAGGAAGTCATTGATTTTTCTAGACATTCTGACAAATCTTTATCAAAGCCATTTAATAAGTTCTTACCTCTAACTAATTGCGTAACTTCAGTGCCCAAGTTTTTGAAAATGGAAGCAAATTCACAGGCAATATAACCTCCACCAACTATCAATAATTTTTTAGGAAAATCTTTTAATTCAAAAATATCATCGCTACTCCATGCTAAATCTGCTCCGGGAATATTTAATTTTTTTGGTTTGCCTCCAACTGAAATAAGAATCTTCTTAGCACTTATTTTTCTTAAAATATTTTTTGTTTTTGGACAAACTACTTCTATTGTGTTTTGATTTAAAAATCTTCCAAGGCCCTCAAAAACTTTAACGTTTAATTTTTTTAAAGAATTTGAATGCAAGATACTTAATCTAGAAACTTCTTCTCTAACATTATTTAGTAAGATATTAGATTTAAAAGTTATTTCTTTGCTTATTAATCCATACCCTTCAGAAGAAACCATATTTCTTCTATTATTAGCAGCATAAACCATCAGTTTTTTTGGCACACAACCTCTAATAACGCAAGTCCCGCCAATTTTGTTTACTTCTATTATTGCAACTTTTGCGCCGTAACTCGCGGCTCGTTTTGCAGCAGCCAACCCCCCCGAACCAGCGCCCACAACAATTAAGTCAAAGTCAATTTCCAAAACCTTTTAAATCATTTATTATATCGTAAATATAAAGCTTAATTTCAATAAATGAATAACATCATGAGTTGGGCCGATTTAAGTAAATTCAAAATTGATGATATTGATAGAGTTAATGGGATAAATAATTCTTATTCAAATTTAAGATTATTTGGTCATAGTGAAAAAGAAGTCGAGCTAATTTTATATAGAGATCGACATTCTTGGTGCCCTTACTGTCAAAAAATATGGTTATGGCTTGAATTCAAAAGGATTCCTTACAAAGTAAAGAAAATAAATATGTATTGTTATGGCCAAAAAGAAGAGTGGTATCTCAACAAAGTAAGCTCAGGTAAATTACCTGCAATAGAATTTAATGGCAAAATAATAACTGAAAGCGATAATATTATTATTTTTTTAGAAAATGAATTTGGAACACTTGGTTCCTCTCTATTATCAAATGATATTCGAGAAGCTAGAAATTTAGAAAGAGAAATTTTTAGATCATGGTGTAATTGGCTTTGCAAAAAAAGCTTTAGTTATCTAGATGAATCATTTCGAAAAAATAAATTTAAAGAATCTATTTACAAATTAGAAAAAATATTAAGTTTATCCAAAACAGGATTTATTGATTCACCAATATATGATTCAGAAATAATAGAACCAGGTACTGGAGACATAATTTTCATTCCATATATGGAGAGAATGAACGCCTCATTAAGTTATTATAAAGGGTTCGATTTAAGAAATAATTATCCTTTTATTGATAGATGGTTAACCCTTTTTGAAAATTTCAGTGCATATATAGGTACTCAAGGTGATTTTCATACTCATTCCCATGATCTACCTCCTCAAATGGGTGGCTGCTTTAGGGATATTAATGATCAACAAATTTACTTTTCTAATCTAATAGATGTTGGAGAAGGACTAGGGAACTTGGAATTTAATCAAGATATAGACTTGGATTATTACGCTAAATTTGCACTTAAAAGAGTCCTAAAACACAAAGATAATATTATTAATGCCAATCCTTATGAAAAAGACTTATTTGAGGAATCATTAAGGTCTGCTCTTACCTATATGATTACCTCTGAAATTAATGAAGTTCCATACAAGGCAGTTACATCTATCAACTACTTAAAAAATAGAATTTCTGTGCCAAGAGATATGCCTATAATTTCTGCAAGGATATTAAGACAATCTTTAAATAAAATTGAGTCAACGAATCCTAATTCCAAAATTGATAAGATTCCAGAAAAACATAGATATGATCAAGATCCTGCCAGATTTATATTAAAATAAAGATTATAAATTTTTTCTTGAATCGATTTGAAGTAAATCTTTTATTTTTTGAACTTGACTAGCAACATTTGGATCACTTGATAATTTTTTTTCCACTTGATCAATAGCATACATAACTGTTGTATGGTCTTTACCTCCAAATTCATCTCCAATTTTTGGAAGGCTTAGATCAGTTCCCTGCCTCATTAAATACATGCCTATTTGCCTTGCCTGGCTAACTGGCTTTCTTCTGCTTGAACTAACTAATTCTTCAGCTGAAACATCAAAGAAATCTGAGACTTTTTTAATTACCTGCTTAGGAGTCACTACTACTCCAACACTATTTGGATCAAGCATTGGAGCAATTGATTGAACTGTCATCGGTAATCCAGTTATTGAGGCAAAAGCAACTGCCCTAGTAAAGGCTCCCTCTAATTCTCGAATATTTGAGGAGAATCTTCCTGCGATAAATTGAATCAAATCTCTAGGGAGATTCATTCTTTCTTGTTCAGCTTTTTTCTGCAGAATCGCCATTCTTGTCTCTATATCGGGAGGTTGAATATCTGCTATTAATCCCATTGAAAATCTAGAGATTAACCTTTCTTGTAATTTAGGTATTTGACTAGGAGGCCTATCACTTGCAATAACGATTTGTTTGCCCGCTTCATATAAAGCATTGAAAGTATTAAAAAATTCTTCTTGTGTATATTCTTTGCCCTCCAAAAATTGAATATCGTCAATTAATAATAGATCTACCGATCTATATTTATTTTTAAAGGCATGCATGCCATCTTTTCTAATAGATTGAATTAAATCACTGCTGAAAGTTTCAGTTGAAACATATAAAACTTTCGCATCTGGATCAATTTCTACTCGATAATGACCAACAGCTTGCATCAAGTGAGTCTTTCCAAGGCCAACACCACCACAAATAAATAAGGGGTTAAATTCTCTTCCTGGAGATTCTGCTACTGCTAACGCAGCGGCATGAGCCATTCGACTATTAGGACCTACAACAAATCTTTTAAAGACATAACGTGTATTTAAAGAATGAGATTTTTTTGATCTATTAATTAAATTATTACCCTGACTTGTCGAAAATGATTTTGACTGAGAATTAATATTTTGAAGGCTAACAGAATCAGTAGTATTTGAATTGTTGTTGATATTAGTTTCAGACTTAAAAACTACTTTTACATTATGTCCACAAATTTCTTCTGCAGCTTTTTCAATAGTTTCACTATAATTTTTTCTTAGCCAATCACTTGTAAAGTTATTTGGTGTAATCAGAGTTAACAATCCATTATCAAAACAATTAAATTTAGCGGGCCTTATCCAAGTTTCGAAAGAAGGCTTGCTTAAATTCTTTTGAAGTAATTGTTGAACTTCTGCCCAAATAGGATTGGCTGCTTGCACTAAATTTATTCAATAGACATTCAATCTAGTAGAAATTTATTTATTGGTCATTCTCAAATCATAAGATCATGATAAATTTAAAATTTATTAACAATGCAGATCATAAATTTGAAAAAAGAGAAATTTATTAATTGTTTAAACCTTATAATAATTACAAGTTGTCTCTGTTTTGTTGGATAAAGCACTTCTCATAGTGATGGCTAAGTGGCATGCTTATGGTCGTTGTAAAAATAGGTTATCAAAGGATATAGGGAAAATTAGTTCTGCAAAAGTGCAGAGAAAAATGACAGAGCATACTGTCTCAGTTGCTAAATTTCTTGAGAAGAAAGGTTTAATTGATATTTCCTTAGCAATATCTGGACTAGGATTCAAAAATAGTAGAAGGTGGAGTAATGAATTAGGAATTAAAAACTTTAATTTACAAGGTAGAGGATGTTTAGGAGAAAAGATGAGAAGGCAAATTCTCATTAATAAAAAAATTAGTTTTAAAAAAACAAGGAATATTATTTTTATAGGGACTGATCTTCCAGATTTTTGTCATATGGATTTATTAAATACTCTTGCGAAACTTAAAAAAAATGATCTAATTTTAGGTCCGTCAAATGACGGAGGATATTGGCTTATTGCTTTTTCTGAAAGGTTATTATCTGCTGATTTATATTTACCTTTTATAAATATTAAATGGGGTAGGGAAGACGTACTTGAACAAACTATTAAAAACTTTTCTTCAATGAAGTTAAAACATTACTTCCTTCATAGAAAAATAGATATTGATACAATAATGGATATCGAAAAAAGAGAATAATTAAGTTGCCTAAAATCTCAATTATTATTCCAACATATAACGAATCTCAAAATTTACCGTTACTTCTCTCGGATTTATCAATTTCGAATAAGGAGTTTGAAATCATAATTGTAGATTGTAATAGTAAGGATAAAACCAGAGAAATAGGAAAGTTATATGGATTAAAGATATATAAATCAAAAAAGAACAGAGGGTTGCAATTAAATATTGGAGCCAAAAAGGCTACAGGAAAATGGTTTATTTTCATACATGCCGATTCAAGGCTTAGACAAGGTTGGTTAGAAAAAGTGAAGTCAGTAATTAGATCTGATGAAAATTATGTTTGTTTTTTTAAATTCAAGATTAACAATAAAAAGATTATTTACAGATTTCTTGAAATCGTCGTAAACCTTAGAAGCTATATCTTCAAAGATCCATATGGTGATCAAGGACTCTTAATTCAAAGGGGGGCCTATTTTAAGAATAAAGGGTATCGTAAAATTCCTTTGATGGAAGATTTAGATTTTATAAAAAGATTAAAGAATAAAACACCTTTAAAAATGTTAACTATTCCAATTTATACAAGCAGTAGGAAGTGGGAAAAAACTAATATTATTTTTCAAGCATTCAAGAATTGGAATTTTAGGAAAAGATGGTTAAGAGGGGAGTCAATAAAAACTTTATATGATGATTATTATAAAAATTAAATTAATTTGCATACCAAAAAGCACATTTTGAACCTTTTGGTTCTAATACCCAACCCTGCCTTTTATAAAATGAAACAACCTCGGCATCAGCGAATAAAGTAACCTTTGATATTCCAATTTTTTTTAATTCTTGCAATATATATTTCATCAATTCTTTGCCCAAACCAAGTCCTTGATAAACAGGATTGATAGCGACATCCCATATAGTTGCCTCAATAATCCCATCTCCAGTGCATCTAGCGAAGCCTACAAGTCTGGGGAATTTTTCATCGTGACGCCATAACCCAACTACTAAAATACTAAATTCTAAAGCTCTTTTAACTCTCCTTATTGGCCTCCTACTCCATCCCACAGTCTGCAAAAGTTGATCTAATTCAATAAGATCAAAATCCTTGACCTTACTACAAACAAAAATCTCTTTTTTCTCTTGATGAGTGAATTCGTAAGAATTTAAACCATAATAATTAATCAGCTTATCTTGAGTAAGAGTATTTGTTTTCTTAATTATTGACCCTTTGTTCCTAAAAATCATTAAAAGCTAGCAAATCCTTTTTCTTGAAGCTCGGAAAGTTGAAAATATAATCCTTTTTTGAGTCTAAGTTCTCTATGATTTCCTTCTTCAATTAAAGTACCCCCTTTTAAGACTAATATCTTGTCAGATTTCTCAATAGTAGCTAACCTATGCGCGATTACTAATGCCGTTCTTTTATTCAATATCCTTTCAAGATCTTTTTGCAAGGTCGCTTCTGTAGATGGATCCATAAATGCAGTAGCCTCATCCATTATCAAGATAATTGGATTTCTTATAGCTACCCTAGCTACAGAAAGAAGTTGTCTTTCTCCGGATGAAAGATTACCTCCTCTCTCTCTAAGATAAGTATTCAAACCATCAGGCAACTTTTTCAATAAAGTATCTAAGCCAAGCTCTCTACAAATATTTTCTAAGTCTTGTTTATTAATATTGGTACTTAACTTTAAGTTTTCTGCAACATCCCCACTAAAAATAAAAGTATCTTGTAGCACGACACCAAGCATACTTCTAAGTCTAGCTATTGGTATATTTTTAATATCTACATCATCTATCAAAATCTGGCCACCTTGAGGCTCATATAGTCTACATAACAATCTTATTATGGTTGTTTTACCAGAACCAGTTGGCCCTACAAAAGCTACATGTTCTCCAGGATTAACTAAAAATGAAAGATCTTTTATTACATGTTCACCCTCGTTATAGAAGAAATTGACATTCCGAAATTCAATTTTCCCTTTAAATTTATAATCCTTACTTAAAATCCCTCCTGAAAGTTGTGATGTATAAATAGAGTCTTTAATCTCAATTTCTTCATCTAGCAATTCATTAATTCTTTCTACAGCTGTAAGTCCCCCTTGAATTTGTGTAAATCTCTCTGCCAACTGTCTTAAAGGCTCAAATAGTCTTTGGGAGTAAAGAATAAAAGTTGTTAATGTTCCTAAACCAATATTACCCGAAGTTACTAGATACCCTCCCACAGCCAATACTAATGATACTGCTGCTAGGGATATCCATTCTATAAACGCAGATATACTACTATCGTAAAAAATAGTCCCATTAACTGCTTTCTGATATGCAATACCCGTATTAGAAAATTTGCTACTATTTAAATTCTCCCTCCTAAACATTTGAACGACCTCTAAACCTTGAAGATTCTCTTGGAAGTCAGCGTTAAGTTGAGATAATTCCTCTCTTACTTGATAATTTGCCTTTCTATAGCGTTTTTGAAGCCAAATAATAAAATAAGAAACCGGAATTTGAGTTAAAAGAAGCAAAGTTGCCAGCCCTTTATCTATAGAAAGCATTGTTAATGAAATGACTATAAGACTAACAAAATCAGCAATAACTCCAACTGCTCCACTGCCAAAAACCTCAGCCAAGGCATCCACATCATTGGTAAGTCTTGTAAGCAATTTACCGACAGGCATTTTATCGTGATACTTAAGAGAAAGAGAAATAGAATGTTCGAAAAGTTCTCTTCTAATCCTTGCTGTTAATCTTTGTCCAACGGATTGAATATTATATGTTTGATATCCTTGCAAAACCAATCTAAATAGAACAGTTATAAACAAAGTGATAATAATTATATTTATAGATTGCCCAAAGAAGGTTTTACTTAACCAAACATCTGTGCTCTCATTTTTTAAGATTGTTATCGCTTGACCAACCAATAATGGTTGAATAGCGCCTGCGAAAGAAACAGGTAATAAGACTATTAAAATAAGATAAATAGTTTTTTTATCTTTAGTTAGATATCTACCTAATTTTTTAATTCTATCAAAATCATTCAAAAACATTACTTTAAATATTCAATATGCCTTTAGAAGATTCTATTGATAAAATCACATCTCGGAGAGGATTGCTATCTAATCTAAGAGAGAGAGGATTAGCTATTAACCTGGCAGTTGAATAAAAAAGATCGTCAATTTTACTTAAACCGTTTTCTTTAAGAGTCTTACCTGTTGCCACCAAATCTACTATAGCTTCTGCCATTCCAGTAATAGGGCCAAGCTCTACTGAGCCCGTTAAATGAACAATCTCAACTGGTATATTTAAATCATCAAAATAGGCTCTTGCAGTTTTTGTGAATTTACTTGCCACTTTACAATTAGCCGGTAGATCCGTAGGTTTTGAATAATTACTATTATTTTTTACGGCAAGTGACATGTGACATCCACCAAACTCTAAATCAAGCAACTTAGCAACTTTCAATTCAGATTCCTGTAATACGTCATATCCTACAATTCCTAAATCTGCTTGCCCGTAACTTACATAAACTGGGACATCTCCGTTTCTTACCAGTAAGGCTTTGGCTCGTTTACATTCCGATTCAATAGTTAATGATCTATTATTCTTTAGCAGTGCATCAGAGAAGTTCAATCCTGCCTTTTTGAAAATTGAAATTGAATCTTCTAACAGAGCTCCTTTAGGTAAAGCTATAGTAATCATAGATCAATTTATTTCGAATAATTTTTTTAATTCTACGGTACCAATGAAATTTAATAAAGAACAAAAAATAATTGGGATTAGAGTTCTAAATGATAATGTAATTTGGATATGGGCGTGGAGAAAATCAGCAGTAGTTATCGATCCAGCTCTTTCTAAACCTGTAATAGAATACCTAAAAATTAATAATCTTAATTTAGAGGCTATTTTACAAACGCATCATCACTCAGATCATATTGGAGGAACAAAAGAGCTCATAAAAGAATGGCCAAAGGTTAAGGTTATAGCTTCTTTAAAAGAAAAAGATCGAATACCATTTCAAAATTTATCCGTTAAGGATGGAGACACATTAGAGCTATTAGATGAAGAAATTAAAGTAATCGAAGTAATAGGACATACAAGATCTCATATAGCCTTCTACGTAAATAACAAAGTTCCTATTATTTTCGTTGGTGATACTTTATTTTCAGCTGGATGTGGAAGAATTTTTGAAGGAACTTATAAACAAATGTATAATTCTCTTAAAAAAATTAAGTCATTACCCAATAATACTCTTATTTACTGTGCTCATGAATATACGAAGTCAAATCTTCTGTGGGCATTAGATCTTGAACCAGAGAATCAAAATATTAAAAATAAACTCATTGAAGTTGAAAAGAAAATTGCTTTACAAGAACTTACAATTCCATTCCTTCTTGAAGATGAGATGAAAATTAATCTGTTTTTAAGAGCAGATAATTTAAAAGAATTTTCTTTTTTAAGAGCAAATAAAGATATATGGGTTTAAATTTTATATAAGAATCCTTAATCAAATGTCTTCAAAAAAAGTAATTAAAACTTCTAATGCACCTGACCCTGTTGGACCTTATAACCAAGCAATCAAAGCAGGAAATTTTATTTATTGTTCGGGTCAAATTGCTATTGATCCAGTTTCAAATAAAATAAAATGCCTAGGTAATATTGAGAAAGAAACTACTCAAGTTTTAAAAAATATTTTAGCTGTTCTTAATGCCGGAGGAGCAAAAGCAGAAAATGTAATTAAAACGACTATTTATTTAACTGATTTAAAAAATTTTAAAACTGTTAATGATATCTACAGTGATTTTTTTAATGTAGAGAACCCACCGGCAAGAGCATGTGTAGAAGTTTCTTCTTTGCCAAAAGGCGTTTTAATTGAAATAGATTGCGTCGCTTTTTTAGATTAATTTATTATTATTTAGAAATTTGAAATAAGAGCCAATTGTGCACCATATTTGTATAGATTATTAATTAACAAGACTTCTTTGATCTATGACAGCAGCAAAGCTAAATATAGACGAACTAGAAGCAGGTTATCCTTTATTTTGTAAAGCGCTAAGGTTATTAATTTTAAAAGGAAATTCACTAAAAGAGATTGAAAGGACAGTTTGTTGGGGTCATCTTGAAACATTAAATAGATGCCTTCCTGGAAGATATAAGGCCCCTACTTATTTGATGGCTCTAATTAAAAGAGATATAGATAAACCTAATCATTATTAGTTACATTATTTTTCTAAATAGTAATTATCTAATCTAATAGAAAATTCTTTTTCAGAACTTGGTATACTCTCAGAATCTAAAAAGATAGATACACTAACAAAATTCTTACCAAAACTAATATTGGGATAGATATTTTTTTCTTTACATAGTTGATCTATTTTTTTCAAAAAAATACTAATTTTTTGATACTCTTCAAACTCAAATCTTTTTTCAATTCTTGAAGGCGACTCCCGATGGTTCCACATTAGGACGTAATTTATAAGACCAATTAATACTACACATTTATTTGATATTTTTCCTAAATTTTTTTGATAAATGATTCAGGACAAGCAAAAACAATAGAAGTCTAATTGGATTCCCAGTAGTCAATAATTCCCCCAATAGTTAAATCAGTTTGAACTTCTGGATTAGGGCAAGCAAACCTTGCTGCTGAACCACTCGCAGTAAAAACCCAATTACCCTCTCTAGCTCCAACAGGATCTACTGCAACAACTTTTTTACCTTTATTATTTTCTAAAATTCTCAAATTCATGTGTCCAAGGCCAGCTACTCTTTGGGTACAGACCATTCTTCCACATACCTTCATTATTTCCAAAATTTCTACACCTCAATTTGTTTTGGACTATCGGGATCCCAATGATCAATAATTCCAACAATTGTTAAATCACTTGGATATGATTTACTTCCTGCAGCTTCTCTAGCTGCAGAACTACCAACACAAATAACCCAATCACCGGGCTTACAACCAACAGCATCAACTGCAACTTTATTTGAGGATCCATCTAAAACTACTTGTAAATGTTTATGTTCAAAACCAGGAATTCTATTGGTTGATACAAGTGGTTTTAAAACCTTGCAAATTAACATAACTAGTGAGCCTCCTCTGTTTTTTTATCTAAAGACATTCCAATAATTTGAGCGGAATGAATGTTGTCCCTATCTCTAATAGTAAGACAAGTGTGCAACAACCCTTTATCAACTAAATTTTTATATCTAATTGATATCGCATTATTGACTCTATAACAATCTTTTGTAGCCCTATCTTTTGCCCCAGGTACTTTACCAGAATAATCAAATCTTATTACTACAGGAATAGGTAGATCTTGAGAAACATTTAATCCTGTAAAAATCTTTACTCCTACATCCAAATCAGGAGCCCCTTCTTCAACTGTATCAAGATGAGCAAAATAAGTTAAATTTCTTAAATGTACCTCTTTGAAACCAATCCCCACCCCAATAAACCTTTCAGCATGACCTATATCTTCATAAGAACCTTTATGAAATTTCTTAACGTAATCAATCTGAGAAATATTATTGACTATTACTTTGAAGACAAACTTGTCCAAACCCTTAAGTTGGTCCTTACCAACGCTTCCTGAAATAATCTGACAAATTTCTTTTTCTGCTTCGTCTTTTGAAAAATTTAATGTTGAATTATAGATGTCTAAACTAGAAATAGTATTTTCTAAATCTATCTTACCGTCACTTGAAGATAAGTGAATCTTTAACGAATCAGTATCAGTATCAAGACCAATTAACATTAGATCTACTGAAGCCCCGCAACAGAAGCTATTTTCTACAGCCTCCCTAAATGCTAGTAATTTTTCGCGACCCTCTCTAGCTGCTAATTTATCATCACTACCATGAGCAGCACATCCCTGATGCAAAGGATCAACAGAACTAAAATGATATGTGACTATTTTTAAATACCTTGTATCTTTATGGGCTTCATTTGGCTTGTTTTCTCTATATCTTTTATGTTCAGTTTTTACCCATCTATTAACAGTATTTTCAATATCAAAGAGGGCTCCAGCATGTGATCTTCTTCTAACGGCACTAAACGGAATTCTCATTACATAAGCTATGGAATGAGCTAATCTCCCATCAGAGCACGGTGTTATGTCTAACAAGTGAATTCCACAATCTAGCAATGTTGTCTCAAAATCATTTGCGTTACTACTACCAGAAGAACCCTCTAAAGGATCATTTTCAAAAAAATTATCGCTTAATTTCTCGTGCTGCTTAAAAGCGCACCACGCATATAAGGCCCTCATATCTAATGGTTTAACCCAAGATTTATCTAAAATATGTGTTGGCAAACCTATTCCTAAATTTTTCTTAGATATAGATTGAGCTCTATTCAAAAAATCCTCTTGATGTTGTATACGAGCAATTTCTTTCAAAGTCGGAACAATTTTGTCAAAACTATTTTTTATTTGACTTTCATATTTATAAAGTTTTTCATTCTGAGAATTATTAGTTAAGTTATGAGTCTTATCATTATTTCTTAAATTATTTATTTCATTATTCTGTGAATGAACATTTTCTGTAAAGGTTTTCATTGGAGCAGTTGGCCCCAATGTGAAGTTCTTGGCTTTAGCCAGTCCTCTCAAAGGCATTATTTAATTAACCTCTTGCACCACCTGAAAAGGTAACGAGTTGTCCATCACGAGTGTTACCACTAGATCCAGTTATAAGAAAATCAGGTTTTTCTGTCTCATCATTTCTCTTATTATCAACGGGAGGCATTGCTCCCATAAATCCCGCTCTTGAAGGATTCCTCTTCCTAGCAGAAACTCCTTCTGTTCCCGTGACTTTATCTCCTCTATCCCAGTCATCACCTGTTATATTACCGGCAGACTGACCCTCACCTGTTATTCTAGAAGGCTCTTTTTTATCTGTAGGAATATCAATATTTTGACTTTCTTCATGTTTCATTTTTTGTTTATAAGTCATATTTTTATTAGGTTCAAATCTAAATTGTTCAGTTCCCGTGACTTTATCTTCTGCCATATCAAAAGGTCCTGTAATCTTTGAACTATCTTCATACCTATTACCTGTTACTCCTTCAGTATTTTTAGCTGAATACTTTTCTCTTGATGGTGAATTAACAGAAAATTCCTTCCAAGAATTTGAGGCTGACTTCTCTTGATTTGCATAAGAAGCATCGTTAAGCGGTGTTTCGCAATTTGATAAAAACTGATCTCCTCCAATATAAGGAGTTCCAGTTAAATTTTTACAAGCACCTTTTTTAGCTCCAGTCATAACACCTCCTATTCCAGGCTGTTGTCCAGTAAGTCTTGCATTTGAATTGTTACCAGAGTTCACAGTAGCTCTAGATTTTACATCCTCAACAATTTGCGAGTTGCAGTTTTCATTTATTTGATCTAGACCTGCATAAGGAGTACCAGTAAGAACCTTGCAAGAACCTGGCTCATCTCCAGTAACTAATTTTGATCTACCTGTCATTGTTCCACTGATTAAATTAGATTTTGAAGAAAGACTTACTCCAACTTTTTTAGCTTCGGCTTTTGGCTTAGATCCACAAAATTTTTCATATTGCTGAGATCCTATATATTCATCTCCAGTAACGTTTTTACAACTTCCATGTTCATTTCCAGTAACAGATTCAGATCTACCTACTCCAGTTCCTGTAATTTGATTACCATTTAAGGTGTCGTATTTTCCAACTTTTTCAAATGATACACCTTTAGGTATTGGTTCTGAACCAAGATATTGATCGCCAGTCAACTGGTTCCCAGATCCTGATTCATCTCCAGTTACTAAGGATGATCTTCCTGGCAAAGCTCCAGATACTTTTAATCCATCAGTTGTTATGCTTTGCTTTACCTTTGATGGTTTTTTTATTACTTCTCCACAATATTTTTGTGACTGATTAGCGGAAATATATTCCGTTCCAGTCAAGTTTTTACAAGTCCCAGGTTCATCCCCAGTAACTTTTTCAGATCTGCCGACTTCATTACCAGTAACCTTATTCCCAGATGTTGTTGTTGTAACAGAGGCTCTTAGAGGTTGTTTATATTTTGGTTTATCTTGACAGAATTGATCAGTCACCTCAGCTCCCATATATTGTGTCCCAGTTACTGTTCTACAGGTACTAGCTTCATTACCTGTTGTTTTTAAAGATCTGTTTGCTTGTGTTCCTGTAACAGTTTGTCCAGAATCTGTTTCACTTTTGCTTCTT
>QCUA01000024.1 GCA_003210915.1 Prochlorococcus sp. AG-676-L21
CATGCCTTGCGTAGAACTATTTGAAGAGCAAGAAGCTTCTTATAAAGAAAGTGTCTTGCCAAGTAGTATCAAAAAAAGAGTTGTGGTTGAAGCGGCCCATTCATTCGGATGGCACAAATACACTGGGCTTGATGGAATTTGTATTACTATGGACAGGTTTGGTGCATCAGCTCCTGGTGGAAAATGTATGACTAGTTTTGGATTTACAGTTGAAAATGTTGTAAATAAGACTAAAGAAATTTTATAAACTTAAATTAAACTGCAGTATCGCATTTTGTAAGTTTATTATTCAATTCATCAAGAGTTTCATCAGAAATTTTGGAATTCATGGGGCAATGCTTAGGTCCACACATTGAGCAAAACTCAGCTTTTTTAAATATTTCTTCTGGCAAGGTTTCATCATGGTACTGTTTAGCCCTTTCAGGATCTAAAGACAGTTCGAACTGTTTGTTCCAGTCAAAAGTATATCTTGCATGACTGAGCTCATCATCTCTATCACGAGCACCTGCTCTATGCCTGGCTATGTCAGCTGCATGTGCAGCAATTTTATAAGCTATCAAACCCTCTCTAACATCTTCCGCATTGGGAAGCCCCAAATGCTCTTTAGGAGTGACATAACATAACATCGCAGTTCCATACCATCCTGCCATGGCTGCACCTATCGCACTTGAAATATGATCATAGCCTGGAGAAATATCTGTTACTAATGGGCCGAGAACATAAAAAGGAGCTTCTGAGCATTCTTCCATCTGCTTTCTAACATTGAACTCAATCTGATCCATAGGAACATGCCCTGGTCCTTCAACCATAACTTGAACATTATGTGTCCATGCTCTTCTTGTAAGTTCACCCAATGTTTTTAATTCAGCTAATTGAGCATCATCTGATGCATCATGTAAACATCCAGGCCTAAGTGAATCACCTAGAGAAAAAGTACAGTCATATTTTTTAAAAATTTCACAAATATCATCAAACCTTGTATAGAGAGGATTTTGCTTGAAATGATGCAACATCCATTGAGCTAAAATTCCTCCACCTCTGCTTACGATGCCAGTAATTCTTCCTTTGACTTTAGGTAAATGTTCTATTAATAAACCAGCATGAATGGTTTGATAATCAACACCTTGCTGACAATGCTTTTCGATAATATGTAAGAAATCATCCTCTGTTAATCTTTCTATCGATCCATGCACACTTTCTAAAGCTTGATAAACCGGAACAGTTCCAATAGGAACAGAAGATTCTTTGATTATTGCTTGTCTAACCTCATCAAGATTTACTCCTCCTGTGGATAAATCCATAACTGTATCAGCACCATATTTTACTGCTAATTTAAGTTTCTCAACTTCTTCATTAATATCACTTGCATTGGGAGAAGCACCAATATTTGCATTGACTTTGCATTTAGAAGCAATCCCAATTGCCATTGGTTCAAGATTTACATGATTTACATTAGCTGGAATTATTAATCTACCCCTTGCAACTTCTTCCATAATTAATGAAGGTGGAAGGTTTTCTTTTTTAGCAACATAATTCATCTCTTCAGTAATATGACCATTTTTAGCGAAATTCATCTGAGTAATATTCTTCTGCCCAATACGTGGCTGTATCCAGGAATTTCGCATGACTTTTAAGATTTAAATTGTTTATTACTAGAGTTCGATCAAATTGAAACTTTCCTTCGTCAGTTTTAACTGTTTCAGGTTCAAAGGGTATGATCTCAGCTAAGTAATTTACTTAGCACCCCTAGTTATATTTAAAAATAGCTCTTTTTAATAAAAAGTCATCTTATATTCTCAAAAAATATAGAAAATATTTTTATTTAGGTTGTTTATAAGATTTTATTTTATTTAAGATTTTTTTTCTCTTAATTCCTCTACTAAATTCTTTTTCAGAAATTATAAAAATTCCCATCAAACCAATTGGTATATAAAAAATCCTCTTACTTTCTTTCCTTGATAAGAATCCTATTATTGATAAAAGAATCATTAAAGGTGCAACAAGTGAAAATATATAAACTTTTTCAAATTTCATTTATATATCTTTATCCCAATAATTATTTAATTTTACTATAGATTCAGTTATTACTTTAACCCCTACACTAATAGCTCTTTCATCTGGATCAAATTTTGAGCTATGTAGTGGAGCGCAACCTTTCTCTCCTGAGACACCAAGCCTAAACATTGCTCCAGGAACTTCATTTAGAAACTCAGCAAAATCTTCAGCACCTAAGGATGGCTTTTGTAATTCAATAACATTTTCATGACCTAAAATGCTAATTGAGGAGTCTCTTAAAACCTTATTTATTTCATAATCATTATTTACAGGTGGGACTATCTCTCTAAATTTTACTTTAGCTTCAGCCCCACAACTCCTTGCGATAGAGGAAATATTAAAGTTAAGCCAATCACCCATATCCCTAAATAATTGCAAATTTGTACATCTTATTGTTCCAGTTAAATTAACCTTTTCAGACAAAATATTATATGCATTTCCCCCATTTATTTTCCCAAAGGTAATGACGACAGGATCTAGAGGATCTAATTTTCTAGTTATTGCTTCTTGAATACCAGAAATCACTTTAGATGCTGCCCATATAGCATCTACACCTTCATGAGGTCTCGCACCATGTGCTGATTTTCCTAATATTTCAACTGTAAGTTCCCCGGCTGCTGCTGTTAGACTGCCTTCTTTAATCCCAATAGTCCCTACCAATAAATCAGGGAAAACATGCACTCCTAAAATTTGTTTTAACCCAATAGTCACGCCATCATCAATCATCCACCTAGCACCGCTAGCAATTTCTTCAGCAGGTTGAAAAATTATTCTTGTCCCAAATTTAAGGTTTAAATCCTTAATAATTTTCGCTACACCCAAACCAATACATGTATGTAAATCATGTCCACAAGCATGCATGATGCCATCAATTTTTGAAGAAAAACTTAAATTAGTATTCTCGTATATTGGAAGGGCATCCATATCAACTCTCAAACCAATAAAACCTTTATCTTTTGGTCCGAAATCAGCTACAACCCCAGTTCTTCCAACTGATTCTGTAACTCTCCCACCAATTTTTTTCAGATAACCACTTATTAAAATTGCCGTTTGATTTTCTAAGCCACTTAATTCTGGATGAGCATGAATGTGCCTCCTCATATTAATAAGTTCATCCTTGAATGAATCAATTTTTTTTAACAATTTATCTCTTTCCATTTATTATTTCAGAGCTATAAATTTCATCAAATCTTTCGTTGGTTTTTGAGGCCATCTACGAACGTTTATTAACCATTCCTCATCAGCATATCTTGAATCTAATTCCGTAACTGCAATCCAATTACTTTCAGCTTCACCAGACATCCCTTTTGACCAGTCCAAGGCTGTTAATGCTGCTCTCGCATCAGCAAAAGTTGGATAACGTCTGATCAAATTTTTTAATTCTTTTTCACTCTCGTCCATATTTCCTAATTGGTAGTCCGCCAAAGCCATACTTGATCTTGCCATAGCAAAACCAGGATTTGATTCTGAAGCTTTAGAAAACAAATTCCTTGCACTCTGCCAATTAGACAAAGACCCTTCAACATTAGCAAAATTATATAAAGCAGAAAAATTATCTTTATCTTTTGAGATTACATATAAATAATCATTTTTTGCCTGTAACCAAAGCCCTAAAGATTCTTCTGCTATCCCTCTATTAATATAAGGATCAACCTCACCTGGATCTAACTCAATAGCTTTATCTTGATCCTCTATTGCACCTTCAGGATCACCATTAACAAGTTTTATATTTCCTCTATTACTTAAAGCTGCTGCATCATCAGGAAATAATTCCAAATACTTATTCCATTGCTTTAACGCGAGATTAAAATCTCCACTGGAGCTTAAATTTAAAGCATTTTTAAATAAATCTTCCTGTGGGCTTAGTGAATAACTAGGAGTGACATATACAATATTGATTAAAAAGCAAATCAATAAAAGATAAAGCTTAATCTTTCTAATACTTTTCATTTCTGGAACTAATGTATTTTTTTCCTAAAGATGTAAGTTTTCTTCCTCGGGGAGTTCTCATAATAAATCCAATTTGAATTAAATATGGCTCAACTACAAACTCTAACATTGATGATTCCTCTCCCAAACCTGCAGCAATTGAATCTAAGCCAATCGGATTATTATTATTAAGGTTTAAAAAAGACAAAAATTTCCTATCTATATTATCCAAACCTTTATTATCTATTTTTTGAGAATTTAAAGCTTTTTCGATTATCTCCAAAGAAATTTTATTTGTATTTTTTATAACCTGAGCATAGTCTCTTACTCTTTTTAATAATCTCAAGGCAATTCTTGGAGTACCTCTAGAAATCTTTGCTAACGCGCTACAAGCATCATTTTCTAATTGAAGATTTATCAGAGTAGCAAAATTAAAAATTATTTGGTGCAATTCATCATTTGAATAAAATTCAATTTTGTGACATAGTCCAAATCTATCTCTAAGAGGAGCACTAATTGATGCAAGTTTTGTTGTAGCCCCAATCAAGGTAAATTTCGGTAGATTAATCGTTCTGCAGCGAGTCCCTCTATTAGCTCCCATTGTTAGATCCAACCTAAAATCCTCCATTGCAGAATATAAAAGCTCTTCAGTTAATTTATTTAAACGATGTATTTCATCAATAAATAAAATCTCTCCTTCTTTTAATCCAAGAAGTAATCCCACAATATCCCTTGGCCTTTCAATTGAAGGTGCACTTGCAACTTTACATTTTGTATTCATCTCATAAGAAATCAATAAAGACAATGTAGTTTTTCCTAAACCTGGTTGGCCATATAAGAGTGTATGTTCTAATGCTTCCTTCCTATATTTAGAAGCCTCTATAGCTATTTTTAATGAAGATTTAATTTGCTCTTGTCCAATAAATTCTTTAAAGGAATTCGGCCGAGCTAAATTTGAATTTTTGTTTATTTTTTCTTCTGCAATTATCTTTGAATCAACTAACCTCAGCTCTTTTCTTGAGCGAGGAATATTAGATTCATCTAAACTTGAAGAAATTATTGCCATAATTAAAGATTAATGGCAATTGTTCTTTGGGGAAAGATTTTTTACAACTGCAATGGCAAAAGTTTCAAACAAAGCAAATAAAATCATTAAAAAAGAAGCGGTTTTTAAACGACTTTCAGAAAATCGATATGCAAAATTTCAGTATGAAATACTTGAAACAATCGAAGCTGGAATTGAACTTTTAGGAACTGAAGTAAAATCTATAAGAAACGGCAATGTAAATTTAAGAGACGGGTATTGTTCTTTCAGAGATGGTGAAATACTTTTATTAAATGTTCACATATCACCACATAAAAATGTGGGCCCTTTTTTTAATCACGACCCATTACGAAATAGAAAATTATTGTTGCATAAGAAAGAAATAGTAAAGCTTAAATACAATACTGAAAAAAAGGGATTAACTATTATTCCCTTATCTATTTATTTAAAAGGATCATGGATAAAATTAACCATTGGAATTGGTAAGGGTAAAAAATTGCATGATAAAAGACAAGCCGATAAACAAAGGGATATTAAAAGAGAAATAAAAACTGCTCTTAAGAGATAATAAAGGATATATTACTTTAGATAATTTAATCAGAGTCTAAACTAACTGAATCGGGTGGAGGAGAAGGATCTGGATCAGCAATTAGCATATGCTGCAAAACAGTTTCAGGCCTCTCACTATCTCTCCAGCGAATTCTATAAGCAGGCATCTTAGTACCTCTGCTCGTAGTTTGTTCAACTGGTTCCATAACCCAGCCTCTTCTTGATCGGCCTTGAGGATTTCTTTTCACTACTGCATCAGCGTGCTTGAAGCGGAAACCAACACGTTCACCACTCATTTAAAAAATTTCGTATTGGATCAATTTTTATTTTACTTCATTCGAGGTTGATTTTTCAGATTTAGTAGAAGTTATTTCTGGTTTTAACAATGGGAAGGGGATGACATCTCTAATTGAAGGACTATTTGTAATTAACATAATAAGTCTGTCAATTCCAATTCCTAAACCTCCTGTGGGTGGCATACCTATTTCCAAGGCTTGTAAAAAATCTTCATCAATACAATGTGCTTCAAGATCACCTGCATCTCGCAAAGATTGCTGTAATTGCATTCTCTGTCTTTGATCAACTGGATCTATTAATTCACTAAAAGCGTTAGCAAGTTCGCGGCCTGCAATAAACAACTCAAACCTCTGAACCATCTCTTTATTTTCAGAATGAGGTCTTGCTAGAGGAGAAATTTCAATTGGATAATCTAGTACAAAAGTTGGTTCTACGAGTTGAGACTCAACCTTTTGCTCAAAAACTTCATTTAAAAGTCTGCCTAAGGTATTTATTTTAGGAGAAATTTCAATATTAATTTCCTGTAAATCCTTCATAGCTTTATTCAAATCACCATTAAAAGAATCAAAATCAATACCTGTATATTCCATAACAACATTTTTCATTGATATTCTTTTCCAAGGTTTTGAAAAATCAATTACCTTTTCTTGATAATTTATAACTAATGAATCACAACAGCTTAATACAATATTTCTGATCAGATCTTCAGTTAAATTCATCATATCAATGTAATTAGAAAAAGCCTGATATATTTCCACTGAGGTAAATTCAGGATTATGCTTTGTACTTATCCCTTCATTACGAAAAATTCGTCCTAACTCATATACTTTTTCAAACCCTCCTACAACCATTCTTTTTAGATGTAATTCCGTAGCTATTCTTAAATACAATGGTATGTCTAAAGTATTATGGTGAGTAATAAATGGCCTAGCTTCAGCCCCTCCTGCCTCAGATTGAAGTATTGGTGTTTCTATCTCTAAAAAATTTTTTTCATCCAACCACCTTCTTATAAGACTGATACACTTTGCTCTTGTTTTAAATACATTTTTTGACAAAGGATTAACTATTAAATCCAGATATCTTTGCCTATACCTTTTTTCTATATCTGTTAAACCGTGCCATTTATCAGGCAATGGCTGTAATGATTTAGACAACATTTCCCACTTGGATACTTTTATTGAAAGTTCACCTTTATTAGTTTTTTTAATAGTTCCATAAACGCCAATCCAGTCTCCAATATCTACAATTTCTTTAAGATCATCAAAAGAAAGTAGGTTTTCATTAATTTCAAAATCATCAATAATTTTTTTTTCTAAATAAAGTTGAATTTTCCCTTCTTGATCAGTAATAGTAAAAAAAGCAATTTTTCCCATCACTCTTTTTGCTAAAACTCTTCCCGCGAGAGCAACATTTAAGTTAAAATCTTGACCATTATCTAAATAACTGTATTTCTCAATGAGATATTTAGTGGAATGAGATATTTTAAAAGTTTCGGCGTAGGGTTCAAATCCTTTATTGACTAGTGAATTAGCTTTTAATAAGCGAGCTTCTCTTATTTCAGACAAAATTTAATTCAATACTTATGTTTTATTTAATCAAGCTATCAGAATAAGGATCAACTTGCCAAAGATGTTGCTGTTTCTCCAACTCTTTGGGAAGCATAACCTATTCCTCTAACAGTAAGTATTAACTCTGGATTTCTTGGATCTGGCTCCAACTTACCTCTTAGCCTTGCAACGTAAACATCTACAACTCTCAAATCAGCTGCTCGTCTTGGGGGATATCCCCAAAGCTGCTCTAGAATTTCAGCTCTTGGAACTACCTTACCTGGCTCATCAAATAATAGTTCGAGAAGACTAAATTCTGTATAAGTTAAACTAATCCTTTCTCCAGCCCTAGAAACTTGTCTTCTATTAGTATCAACTACCAGATTTCCAAATTTCATTACTCCTTTACCAGAAGGAACCTCTTTAGTTTCAGTGACTGTAATACTAGGACCCATACGCCTTAAGATTGTAGCTATTCTGGCTTCTAATTCCTTAGGACTAAATGGTTTTGACAAATAGTCATCAGCTCCTAAATCTAGACCTGCCACCCTTTCAGAGATAGCCTCTAAGGCAGTTAAAAATATTATAGGTACAACTGATTCGGCTCTGATTCTTCTACAAACTGCAAAACCATCCATTTTTGGAAGCATCACATCAAGAACTATTAAATCTGGAGATTCTCTGTGAAAAGCCTCAAGAGCCTCTTCTCCATTAGTAGCTTGGTGTACTTGATATCCAGCTAATTGAAGTCTAGTAACTAATACTTTCAAAACAGCTGGTTCATCATCAACAACTAAAATACTTGCTTTTGACATCGGGAAAATTTTTTTGCTGATATTTCAAAGCAAATTTATTTTGCAATGAACATCTCGTTAATATAATCTAACAATTAAAAATATAACATTAAGTACCCTAAAAGATAAATTCCTTAAATTTACAAAATTATTTTATTATTGAGAAAAGTCCATTATTATTTATTAGAATCTTTTATTTATCAGTAAAGCTAATTAATTTATCCCTTCTTTTTGATGTTTGAAAGAGCCTAAAGAGTAATGAGCATAGCAATGGAGCTAGTAAACCGGTAATAAAAACTTGAGCAAAGATAATTTTAATACTAGGCAAATACAAAAAGATAGTATGATCAGACCAATATTTGATCAAGATTTGAAAAAAATATAGCCAACCGCAAAAAAAACTTGCAATAGAACAAATTAACCCAAATCTACAATGACCTACAAAAATATTATCTGAAATACTTAACTTTCCAAACCAAATACCACATAACACCAAACCAGGAATTTGTGTGAAACCACCATCAGGACTCAATGAATCTAAAATAAGTCCTAAAAATAAACCAATTATTAAACCATCAAATGATCCATAGATCATAGACCAAGGTAATAACCAGAATAAAGGCCAATAAGGCTGAACTCCTAAGAATTCCAACCAATTTGGATCCCAAAAATACAAAATCGGTATAAATAAAAACGAAATTAAAGATATTTTTTTTTTAAAGTAATTGACCATTTAAATTTCAACTTTTAAGATTTGTACCCAATCAATTGCTTGAGGTTTTCCTAAAAGCAAAATATTCGCTGTTTTTTTTGCGTTGACTTCTTCATCAACAGATTGAATAATACCTATAGGAATATTAGGAGGTAATAAAGTGCTTGCTGGGGAAGACAAAACAAAATCACCCACCTTAATATCAATTTCCTTATTATAAAAAATCACTTTTGGATAGTCATTTCCTGAGCCCACTAATAATCCATGCATCTGAATCCTTTCAACCCAAACCCCTACTTTACTTTCAGGTGAAGTTAATAGTTTTACTGTCGAGGTAAATAAAGAAGTATTATCTACTCTTCCTAATAAGCCTCCTGGACCAACAACAAAACTGCCAATTTCTACTCCGTCTTCTGCTCCTTTATTTAAAATAATTTGCCTCCAAAAACTGCCTGTTTTTCTTGAAATTACATTCGCTGAAATGCTTTCAGAATCAGACAATCTTTGTAAAGATAAAATTTCACGTAATCTTGTATTATCTTTCTGTAGCTGTTTTAACCTGAGCAAGAACTCTTGCTCAACACTGTTAGTTAAAATTTCTCTTTGAAATTGTCCTGGCCAAAAGGGTTTTGAAATTAAATAATAAAAATCTTTATATAAAGATCCTTTGGATATTCTCACAAAAAACAAGAACGATAGAAATATAAATAAACCCCAATTATTCTTTTTATGCCACCAACGATTAGTTGATATTCGACGAATATCTACCATTCAATTAATCTCTAATCGCATTCCTTATGAAATCAGGAGTATCAACAACTCTCTTAAGTTTTTTGAAATCATCCAATACCACTCCACAACCATTGACTACGCATAGTAATGGATTCTCTGCAATGTGGGTAAAAATTCCTGTTTCATGGCTAAGTAAATCGCTAATCCCTCTTACAAGAGCTCCACCTCCAGCTAGCATGATACCTCTATCAACTATATCTGCCGCTAATTCAGGAGGAGTTCGCTCCAATGTTCTTTTTACAGCCTCAACAATTTTGTTAAGAGGATCAGCCATAGCCTCTCTAATTTCTCCAGAGGTTAAAGTAATAGATCTTGGTAAGCCAGACAAAAGGTGTAAGCCTCTAACTTCTATAGACGTAGTATCAAATTCATCATCTGGAAATGCCGATCCAATTTTTATTTTAATATCTTCTGCAGTTCTCTCACCAACGACTAGATTATGTACTTTTTTCAGATAAATTGCTATCGATTCATTGAGTTCATCACCTGCAATTCTTACAGATTCACTTAAGACCGTTCCGCCAAGACTTAAAACTGCTACTTCTGTAGTTCCGCCCCCAATATCAACAATCATAGTTCCGATTGGTTCAGTTACTGGCAATGAAGCTCCTATAGCAGCAGCTACAGGTTCATCAATCAAATGGACCTCTCTAGCTCCCGCCAATCCAGCTTCTCGAACTGCTCTTCGTTCAACACTAGTAACGCCACTCGGAATACCAATAACTATTCTTGGAGCTAAAATCCCCCTTCCTTCGTTACATTTTTGAATAAAAGTTTTGATCATTTGTTCCGCTGCGTCAAAGTCTGCAATAACCCCATCCCTTAAAGGTCTCACGGCTCTTATATTTCCTGGGGTTCTTCCAAGCATTAATTTTGCTTCTTCACCTACTGCCAAAGGAACTCCCTCTTCTAGATCCATAGCTACTACTGAAGGTTCTTGTAAAACCACACCTTTACCTGATACATGAATAAGAGTATTAGCAGTACCCAAATCAATACCGATATCCCTAGAAAATTTAAATCTGTTAAAAATCACAATAAGAAATCTATTAAATAAATAATATATCTATTTTCTCAATACCTCTCAAAAATCTTTTATTTAGTTATGAATAGCTTGCAAAACTTTAAGCAAAAACAAAAAAAATGAGTAATATATAAAAAAACTAACTCATGGAAATTAACACTATTAATTTGGTTGGTAGAGCTGGAAGAGAACCTGATGTGAGATATTTTGAATCTGGAAGTACAGTTGCCAACTTCACTCTTGCAGTAAATAGAATAAGTAGGGGTGATGAACCGGACTGGTTTAATTTAGAAATATGGGGCAAACAAGCGCAAATTGCTGCTGACTATGTCAAAAAAGGTTCTTTAGTTGGTATTACAGGAAGCTTTAAAATTGATAGTTGGAAAGATAAGAATACAGGTCAAGATAGATTTAAACCAGTTGTCAGAGTTGATAGATTAAATTTATTAAGTTCCAAGAAAGAAACAGATAATAATAATTTTTCCAATAATAATAACTCTGGAGATATTCCTTTTTAAGATATATTTTTTTTATAAAGCCTCATAAAAAACTTTATTAAAAAATAAACCACAATCAGAATCATTATAGGTTTTACAATATATTTAATTTGATTTAGATAAGTTTCAATAATTTGATAATTTTCACCAAATGCAAATCCTGCATAAGTTAATAATGCAACCCATATTAGACTTCCTAAACTCGTCCAAATTAAAAATTTCCTAAGTGGCATAAGTTCCATTCCTGCAGGAACTGAAATTAATGTTCTTATACCAGGGACTAATCTACCCCAAAAAACTAATGAAGCTCCATATTTGTCAAACCACCTTTTGCTTTTAATAAGATCATTAGAAGTTATTCCTATATATTTCCCCCTTTTGTCTAAAAAGTTTGAAAGTCTCTTTTCATTTACTAATTTTCCTAAATAATACCAAGGTATAGAACCAGCTATCGTTCCAAATAAGCCCCAAAAAACCAAAATATAAAAATTTAATTTCTGTTGGTAAACAAAAAACCCGCCTAAAGGCATTATTATTTCTGATGGAATTGGAGGGATAATATTCTCTAGAAACATAGCCAAACATATAGTAAGGTAAGCAATTGTTGAGTTTGTTTCAACAGCCTTACTGATATATTCAGGTATAGAAGTGAGTAAATTAATAAAAATTAAACTCAAATTTAATATCTATATAGTTCTGGTTTATAAGGTCCTTCAACAGAAACGTTAATATAGTCAGCTTGATCCTTAGTTAATTTTGTTAACTTAGCTCCAATTTTATCCAAATGTAATCTAGCTACCATTTCATCTAAATGTTTAGGTAAAACATAGACCTCTTTAGAGTATTCATCTGACTTATTGAAAAGTTCAATTTGAGCTAATACTTGATTAGTAAAAGAATTACTCATAACGAAACTTGGATGACCTGTTGCACAACCTAAATTAACTAGTCTTCCCTCTGCTAAAAGAATGATTTTATTCCCGCTTGGCAAAGTAATATGATCGACTTGGGGCTTAATATTTTCCCAAGGGTAATCTTTCAAAGAAGCAACATCAATCTCGTTATCAAAATGTCCAATATTACAAACTATCGCCTCATCCTTCATTTTGATAAGGTTATCGTTAGTTATAACTTGATAATTACCAGTAGCAGTAACAAATATATCTATATCTTCAACAACATCATTTAAGGTAACAACACTAAATCCCTCCATAGCTGCTTGAAGAGCGCATATGGGATCAACCTCAGCAACTTTAACTATTGCTCCAAGTCCTCTTAATGATTGAGCAGATCCTTTACCAACGTCTCCAAAACCCATTACTAATGCAACCTTTCCTGCAATCATTACATCAGTAGCACGCTTGATACTATCAACTAGAGATTCTCTACAACCATATAAGTTATCAAATTTACTCTTAGTAACTGAATCATTTACGTTGATAGCAGGAAATGGTAGTGCATTTTGTTTTTGTAATTGATAAAGTCTTGCAACTCCTGTTGTTGTTTCCTCAGTAACCCCAATTATATTTCCTTTAATACGAGAGTAAAAGCTGCTATCTTGTTGCAGTCTAGATTTGATTGATTTGAATAAAGCTATTTCCTCTTCGTTACTAGGATTGTTCAAAACTGACAAATCTTTTTCTGCCTTACTACCAAGTATCAATAAACCTGTTGCATCTCCCCCATCATCAAGGATCATATTTGGAGAGTCTGTACCCCAATCTAAAATATAGTGAGTGTATTGCCAATACTCATCTAGACTCTCACCTTTTTTTGCATAGACAGAAATGTCTTGTTCTGCAATAGCGGCAGCCGCATGATCTTGGGTTGAAAAAATATTGCATGATGCCCATTTAACTTGTGCACCAAGATCAACAAGAGTTTCAATCAAAACAGCAGTTTGAATAGTCATATGCAAACTACCTGCTATTTTTGCCCCTTTTAGAGGCTTATCGGAATGATGCTTCTTTCTTAATGCCATTAATCCAGGCATTTCAGTTTCAGCAATTTTAATTTCTTTTCGCCCGAAATCAGATAGAGAAATGTCTGTAATAACGTAGTTTGGTATGGAAGTTTTAATCGAGTTAGCAATAACCATTTACAAAAAAAGAATATAATCTAACTATAATTGATTTTTTTCATAATTTTGTGTTTGTTGGAAATTTAAAAGAGACAATTCAATTAGGAAGGGAATTCGCTCGAGGATTAAATCCAAAATCAATTATTTTACTGCAAGGCCCTATTGGCGCTGGGAAAACTTCATTTGTACAAGGAATTGCAATAGGTCTCTCTATTGCAGAGAACATTACAAGTCCAACATTTGCTTTATCGCATCATTACAATTCTGGAACAATTCCACTTATTCACATGGATTTATACAGGCTAGAAAATAGTTTGATGGCAAAAGAATTCTTTATTTCTGAAGAAGAAGAGGCAATACAAAATGAAGCTATAATGGTTATTGAATGGCCGGAATTAATAAAGCCAATTTTGAATAGTTTCTGGAAAATAGAAATAAGTTACGCTAAAAATTTTGGAAGAAATTATAAAATCTGGGATCCAAAAAATTCATTAACCTTTGAATAATCTGGTTGTTGTTCAATCGCACCTTCACCAAGACAAGTTAGTAAACCACAAACACTTGCAAACCTTACACAATTTTTTATTTCTGATTCATTTGAAGGATAATTAAACGTAATTAATTGTGAAATTAATCCAGCTAAAAAAGCATCACCTGCACCAGTAGTATCCATAATTTCTGGCGACTTAAATACTTCAGTCATTCCCTGTACTCCATTTATAAACCACAAAATAGGATTTGCTCCATCTGTAATTATTACATCAGGACGGTTTAACAATGTTTCAGATATTTCCAAAGGATTTTCCCTTTCAAAAAATAAAATTGCTTCCTCTTTGGCCAACTTTAAAATATGTGCGTCGTTTAATAAATTCCTAATTAAATCAACTCTCCCCTTTTTACTAGTTTCTAAAGAAGAAGTTGCATAATCCCAAAAAACCTCTCTCCAGTTCAAATCAATTATTATTTTTACATCAAATTTATTAGCTAAACTCAATAGAAAGTTAATAGAATCTGCTGATGTTTTAGACGATAATATAATTGTTCCACAAACAAAATATTTTGTTTTTGAAAATAGTTTTTCCAAACTTTTCAAATCTTTTTTAATTTCATTCCTATCAAGAGCTTCATCAGCAAAAACTGTATTTAAGCTGGTATCAAAACCAGAAAAATATCGATCTCCAGAATTATCTCTATTTACCTTAACGATACGAGTAGGTAGACGATCATCCAATTGCAAAAAATTTATATTTACCTCTAATTCTTTAAATTGTTTAATAAATTTCTTACCAAATTCATCACTTCCTATACGTCCAATAAATGCTGAATCTATTTTCAATTTTCTCAATGCACAAGCTACATTTGCAGGAGCTCCTCCCAAAAAATCTGTAGATTTTTGATTCGATTTATTCTTGATTCTATCTATTAAAGCCTCTCCAATACAAACAACTTTTGTTTTTTTCATAGACTAAAAATTTTTTCTAAACTAAGAATAATTAATCAAAAACAAATATTTTTTTTTTGAATTAAAGTTTAATTAATATTTTTCTTCTAATGCCTTTTAAAAAATCCGAAAATTGGAAATGGAAAGACTGGGATATATCGTGGTCTTCATCAAAACAATCCTCTAATAAGATTGATTTAAATATTTTATTAATTCATGGTTTTGGAGCATCAAAACGACATTGGAGACATAATCAAGATTTTCTTGGAAATATTTATAATTGCTATTCAATTGACCTTCTAGGCTTTGGAGAAAGTAGCCAACCTGGGGCTTTATTAGATTATGAAACTTATAAAGAAAATCATGTTAAATATTCCTTTGAATTGTGGGCGAGTCAGATCGCAAATTTTTGTAATGAGGTAATTAAATCTCCTGTTTATTTGGTAGGCAACTCAATCGGTGGCGTTGTGTCTTTAAAAGCTGCTGAAATTCTCAAAGAAAATTGCAATGGCCTTGTTTTAATTGATTGTGCCCAAAGAACAATGGATGATAAAAGACTTAAAAGAAGTAATGTATTAATGAACTTATTGCGTCCTGTAATAAAAACATTAGTAAGTAAAAGAATTATTAGTAACACTCTTTTTGAAAGAGCTGCCAATCCAGCAGTTATTAAACAAATCCTAAAAAAAGCATATCCCTCAGGACAAAATATCGATGAAGAATTAATAGAAATTTTATATCACCCTTCTCAAAGAAAAAATTCAAAAGAGGCTTTTCGTGGTTTTATTAATTTATTTGATGACTGTCTTGCAACAGACCTCTTTGATAAGGTTTATGCTCCAATACAATTGATTTGGGGAGAAAAGGATCCCTGGGAATCTATTAGCGAAGCTAAATTATGGAAAAATAATTATAAAAATATAAAAAGGTTAGATATTATTAAAGATGCTGGTCATTGTCCACATGATGAAAATCCTGAGGAAACTAATAAATTAATATATGAATTCATTCAAGAGACGAAATAAGCTTCTACATTTTCGCTTAGTCTTCTTAAACCTCTTAGGCCATCTCTCTCTAAATTTCTTACCCTATCTCTACTAATACCCAAAACGCGCCCAATACCTGTCAGAGACATTGGTTCATCTCCATCCATTCCATATCTCATCCTCAGAACTCTACATTGTAAATCAGGTAACTGATGAAGAAGTGAATGTAAATCACCTCTCATACAGTCCATTTCAATTTGCTCATCAGGTAAATCTTCACTTCCAGCTAATAAATCCAGTAAAACTGTATCCTCACCATCACCTACTTTTGTTTCTAAACTAACTGGTTGACCAGCTTTGCACATGAGATCTTTAACGTCATCTTCGGGTAACTCAACGTATTTAGCAAGTTCGCTTATTGTGGGTGTTCTTGACATTTCTTGACTCAACTCTCTTTGACCTTTCTTTAACTTATTAAGCATTTCTGTTATGTGGATAGGCAGTCTAATAGCTCTACTTTTTTCAGCAATTGCTCTAGTAATACCCTGTCTAATCCACCAATATGCATATGTTGAAAACTTATATCCTCTAGCAGGATCAAATTTTTCTACACCTCTTACTAATCCGATTGTTCCTTCTTGAATCAAATCAAGAAGTTCCATATTTCTTTTTGTATATTTTTTTGCAACACTAACAACTAGTCTTAAATTTGCAGCAACCATTCTTTCTTTCGCTCGTTGACCAGCTCTAAGTCTTTTTTTGACTTGTGAAGTAGATAAATTTAATTTTTCAGCAAGTTCTTCAGCTGAAGGTTTATTATCTGTTAATTCTATTATTTCAATTTCAGCTCTCTCAACTTGCATATATTCTTGAACTTGCCTGCCTAAAGTTATTTCTTGCTCATGTGATAATAATGGAACTCGTCCTATATCTCTCAAGTAAGATCTAACCAAATCTACATCATTGCTAGATTTTAAAGATGATATAGTAGCTAATTTATTTTCAACTAATGTTTCGGGTGACATAAAAGTTAATGTTGTTTTGTAAACAATACCATTAAGAAATGTAAAGTTAAACAAAAAAATCCACAATTTTGAATAAATGAGAATAAATACCTAGAGATTCTTATAAAATTTTAGAATTAAGTAGCCAATTTGCAGTACTAAGATAAATAAACACACCAGCAATATCTGTCACAGTGGTTATGAAGGGAGAGGACATCAAAGCAGGATCTAAGCCCATCCTGTCAAAAAGTAAAGGAAGAATAGCGCCTGCTGTTGCTGCTAGCGTGGTTATCGAAATCAAGCTGATTCCAACTGCTGATGCGATTAATGGACCCTCACCTTGCCACCAAGCAAAGGGGAAAACCACTAGCATCATTAAAATTCCCAACAAAGCACCAGTTATGGCCTCTTTAACCACTGCCTTGAATGCTCCCAATGATTTTAATTTTTGAGTACTTAAACCCCTTATTACGACTGTTGAACTTTGAGCTCCAACATTTCCTCCGGTACCGATAAGTAATGGGATAAAAGCAGCTAATAAAACTATTTCTTGTAAAATCTGATCGTTCATTGCAATAACTTTCGTAGTTAACCCATTAGCTAAAACTAAAATTAATAGCCATAGAATTCTCCTACGAGCAATTGTAAATAAACCACTTTGAAAATAATCATCCTCATCCCCAGGCTGAACGGCACCTGCAGCATAAATATCTCGAGTAGCCTCTTGTTCAATAACATCAATCAAATCATCAACAGTAACAATTCCAACTAATCTTTTTTCTTTATCTACAACTGGAAGTGCTAAAAAATCATATCTTTGAATTGCTCTAGCCACATCCTCTTGATTAGTATTAGTAGAAATATTAACTACATCCTTTGTCATAACTTCACCAATGGGCCTAGTAGGATCTGCTGTAACAAGATCTCTTAAGGATAAAATTCCGGTTAGGTGCCTTTCTTTATCCGTGACATATAAACTATATATAGTCTCTGTAAATGCAGCCCTTTTTCTTACTATAGATAACGCCTCCTCAGCAGTTTGCATTTCCTTTAAATCTATGAATTCAGTAGTCATTAATCTACCAGCTGTTTCTGGCTCATAACCTAATAATTCTGCTGTTACTTTTCTTTCACCAGGACTTAGTGCTGATAGAAATTTTCTTACAACTTTTGCAGGTAATTCATCAAAAAGTTGAACCCTATCATCAGGGGACATTTTTTCAACTATTTCCAAAACCTCCCCGGAACGAAGTCTATCTAGTAAGGTTTGCTGAACTATTGGATCTAAATACTCATAAACCTCAATTGCCTCATTTTTTTTTAATAACCTAAATGCCAGAGCCTGCAATATTAAGGGGAGACTACCAATTGCATCAGCGATATCAACGGGCTGGGAAGGTTCTAGTAGTAATTTTGCTTCATCATAATTTCCTGCAACTAGCAATTCCTCAAGCTGAATTGTAATCTTTCCACGAGTAGTCAAATCTGAAGATAACGAGGTTATTACCTCGATATTATTATTTTCTTCCATAATATTGCTCTTAATCGAAGTAACTTCAACATTATATAAAAATTAAGTGATTTTTCTACTTAATTGAAAACCAATATACATTACTATTAGATTCAAAATAACAATTACATTCAAATAAAGAAATAACTTTAGATAGTAACCTTGGATAATAAAATGATATAAAAAATGAACAAAACCACTAAAAGATGTAAAGCAAGAACAGAACCCACTTAATAGAATTTCTCTTTTTGACTTAATAATTGTCCTTGAAACAACAAAACCGTATAAAAAAGAACCTATAATAGAAATAACAAAATTATTATCAAAATAAAATCTTAAAAATGTTGCAAAATATGCTGTTAATAATAAAGTTAATAAATATTTTTTATTCAACTTATTCAGATTGAAGTAATAAAATAACCTAAACAAAAAAATAAAGAAGATAAG
>QCUA01000025.1 GCA_003210915.1 Prochlorococcus sp. AG-676-L21
CTTTACTTGGTAATAGTTCTACAATTAAAATTAGTTGCTTAAACAAATAATTAAGCTTCTTTGTGGAACTCTAAATAATTTCTTATGATTCCTTAGCCTTAATTGAATTACTATTTATACTTTTGAATGCTTATCAGAAGATATATTGTTGTATTTCTTTTAATTGCGCAATGTAATACAAAAGTAATTAAAAAAAAATATAAAAAAGAAAAGCAATCTGTAATTTATAGTCTGGGAGAGTAATTGGTTTGACTAATAAGATATCTATTTCATGCAACTCAGGGGTTAAGATTGTTACTAATGAAGCCATTAAAGATTTAAGAAAATTTAGTTCTTAAACTTATAATTTTAGTAACTGACCCAAAAAATAAAATAGGGTCTTAATTTCTAATTGTTTTATCAAATAAAAATAAATTATAAAAATGTTCTTCTTCCAAAAATTATTTCTAAAAATTAATGAATAATTATTTACTATTACATATTAAAAACTAACTTCATTAGGAGCTTAAAAACTCATTAATACCCATCACTCAATCTATCCAAAAAAGATAATACGAAGTTGAGCTACATGAAACCACATGTGGTGATTCAAAAAAAATATTTGAAGTATTAATGGGGTTGATCTCTATAAAAATTTCTGTAATAATAAAAGTCCCCATCACCTAGGCTCAGCTTTATTTGCAGGAGTCTTTTTTTTTTGCTTATTAATAACTTATTTATAAAATAACAATAATTTAGTATTTTCCATATCGTACAAGATAAACAAAGCTCAATTTATTGATATTTAAATGAAAATCAAATAGGTACTTTCCCGACTCACAGTTAGGCATTGAATATAACATAATAGGTTTACATAAAGTAACATTTAGATGAAAAGAATCATTCCATACATAGCCTTTTGCTGTTTGACTGCCTTCACAACCACAAGTGATCTACCAGTTATGGCAGGCGGTTGCATCAATATTATAAACAAAAAAGCAAAAATCAAATGTGATAAATATGATACTGAGTGTCAGACAAGTAAATCTGAAGATAATGACTTGGATAAAACAATTAGGTCATAAATATGATTCAACTTAATTTAATAAATAAGACATTTAAAAGAAATTTAATCGATTAAAACTCTATTTCACTATTTCTTAAAGGTCGAGATCACCGGAATTTCTTTAAAAAATAAAAACATGACTACTACATCATTTTTACTAATTTTTTCATGCTCACTATTAATTTATTTAATGGCTTGTTTGTGGAGAGATCTTATAAATCAAAAAGTGAATATATAGCCATAAATTAGTTTAGTTATAATCAAATAATCAAAATTAAAAAGATGATTAAAAATAAATAATAGAAATTATTTTTCCCAAAACAGATAATTTAAATATGAGGATTAATTTCAAAAAATTATTAAGACAGTATTTCAGTAAAACTACTAAAACGGCCTCACATAGTACTAGAGTCAAAAAATAAACTGGATAAATACCTTACTTGTCAAAAGAAAATAAATCTGCGAAAACTTTTCCATGGGATTATCAATTTGGAGATGAGGATTTTCAAAAAGCGCCCTGGATTCTAAAAAAAGGGAAGCAATATGTAACTATTGAGAAAAACTTAGATAATAAAGGTTTTTTTTATTTACAAAAGAATGAAGAGAGACGTCTATCTTTAAATCATTTACAGATTAAGTCAACCTATAACCAATTGATGAAATTTGGTTATAAGCTAAGAAAATAAGCATTATATGATAACTTTTTGGTGTGTTTTTTATCATAAATTAATTTGGATAATTTAAAAAAGAAGCTTAAAAAGTATTAATAGTAATTATTATATGAAGTTTGATCTAAAATATTTTAAACATCCTTCCTTTTTTTTTGACTGATATTAAAGACTTAGAGATAAAGTTAAAATTGTGTAAAAACTTTATAGTTAAAGAAGTTATAGCACTTGATCCAGTGATAAGGAGACAATGGCTTTACACCTATAAAGGAATTGTTGAGTATGTTGATACAAATACAAGCGAGCTTTCTCAAGAACAAATTATAGGAGCTTCAATTTATAGAGATCTTATTGAGCAGGTAGAAGAATTTATAAGCTTAGAAACATATGAAGGGCAAAACTTCAACAGATATAAAAGTCGTGATCGCTCCGATTCAAAATACGAGGTTATTTACCAAAAACGTTTAGAACAAATGAAAGAAGATTTCCCAGATCCAGAAGTTTTTAGAGAAAAATAGGCAACTAAAAACTTAATTGAAATTTAGTAATAAAAACGAATTAAAACTAAAAATTACAACTATTAAATATAAATTTATCTAAAAGAAATAATCGAATGAGCAAAGAAATAATAAAAAGGAAATAACTTCGATTAGTAATGACCAATTGGTCAAATTAGAAAATAATATAGTAGGAATAAATTCTAATTTTAAATAATTAATTAATAGAAAAATTAATTTTTGCTTTCATTTCATAAAACATGTATTGAAGATATACTTGAAGTAATACTTCAAAATAAATAGCTATAGAAATCATTTAGATAAAAATTAGTTAAAAAATATCCAACAGAGAGAATATAAAAAAACGACATCCAGGAAGTTATAATTATTAATAGGAAGATAGAATTCCGTTTATCCTTAATACCATAATGTAATTAATTATTAATGAAAGACAATTATCACAGAGGTAATTTAGAAAACAAAATAAGTATGGTGTTATTTTGGATTTATCTATTGGTAGTTGCAATTATCTTTACTCGTGGTCTAATTTTATTTGTAAGTAATTAAATGGTAATTTGTAAATATTCAACCTAAATTAATTAACAACTTAGAATGTTTAAATAATCTTTAAAATTTCAGAACAAAATCTAACTATCGCTTATTTAAATAATTTTCTAATATAAATCTAAACATAAAAAACCTTATTATTTAAAATATACCTCTAGTTGAATTTGTAAGTTGGAAATAACCATTTTTGTTCAAAGAATATTTATCAAACCATAGGCTTAATAAATTATCTAGTCCAATTCCTATCAAATTATTTTTATTCAAAATTTTGTAATCTGATAACGCTAATAATAAATAAGGGAAAATCATATCAGAAAGGTCAGGAGGGAGCTTCTTTAAAGGAACACAATGGTCTTGTTCCCAAAGGATCGACAAATCTTGATTAAACAAAGAGCTCCAATAATTAAAATCACAATATAATTTATCTGGAGGTAAAAGGTTAAACTTTATTTCCTGAGTATAAGAATTCATAGTAAAAGTTTAAGGGAAATGGAAAGAAAAGTAAAAGTAAAAAGAACCTAAAAATAACTGAATATATTTTCTATTCCTAGATAAAAATATTCGAAAAAGAATCATTTAAATAAAAACTACATCTAAATAGTACCTGACTGTACTGAACAGTGCAACACTTAATTAATTGATTCCTTTTTTCATTTTTTCTTGAAATTGAAGGAACATTAAAAATTTTGCATAAATTTCCTTATCAATAACTTCATCGCTTACCTCATTAATTTGTTGATTATCAGTATTTTTAAAATTATTAAATTGATTAAAGAAATATTTATCATCATTTTTTATCTTTATTCGATTATCATTTTTTGAATTAATTCCATTATTATGATTATAGATTTTTCCATTTTTTATATTAAATAGTCCTCTTTTATATAGTGCTTCCTCAACTAGAATATTAATTATTTTAGAAATACTTAAATTGCTTTCATAACTTAATTTATTTATTAGATCCAATACATCGCTTCTAGGGATAAAACCAATTCTTCTTTTCTTAGTAGGCATATTAAGGTTCAGCACTTGACTATTGTAAGTGTTGCACTATATTCAAAACAAGTCAATAATTTTTTTCATATGATCATACCTTTCACTCTTTTGTTCGGGGCCATTGGATATCTTTATTACAAGTCTAAAGATGAAGCGTCTTTAGTTGAAGTAGAGAACTTAGATTCTCCCATTAAACAAAGAGATCAAGATGATCTGTATAAGGACTTAGAAGACCTATTCATATAATTAAATTATTAAAAATTCGTTTATTATTATTTACCAAAGCCCATATAGTAGGAATGCAAGCTTAGTAATAATAGTATTGACGAGCCAAAATACCATATAAGGAACCAGGTTACGAAAGAGCTTCCAATAGATTTCCTCTTTTTAAATTTATCTAATAAGTTTGGAAAATAAATTTTAGTATTTCTTGTAAACCTTAAGGACTTCATAAATAATGTCTTTTATTTAAATCAAACATAAAAATATATCCATGCAAGTGTAATTTCAATTTTCTTTTTATTTCATTTAATTATTAAGTATAAAAGAATGAAAAAGATAAAAACTTTGAAACAAACAACTTCGTTTCATAACCGAACGCGTAAATAAATTAAAGAGTAATTAATATTAAAAATAATTAATTAATACAGTTATGACTGTACATCAAGATTACGAAATAAAGATCAACATAAATGAGTTGATTGAGAAAAGAATTCCTTGTTGTGATTTATTACATCCTGATCATTGTCTAACTGAACAACAAGTATCAGAAATTGCTCACGACATTAGGATGGACTTAAACCTTCATGACTTATATAAGCAAGTTGACCAACACATTATGAACTATGTCAATGCAGCAGGTATAGATAACAAAGAACACTGGGTAGAACCAAATCTTCCTGATTTAGATAGAGATGCTAAAGAAGAAGTTGGAATAGAATTTGATTGAATTCATTAATAATTGAAAATATTTTTTTATAAAAATGATTTAACCCATTAGAGGTTTAAATTGATCTAATATATATATTTTTTTTCTAAATCATCAATTAATTTATAAATACTTTCTGCACTTCTCTTCTTACTTTTAAATAAGATTTTAGTTATTGAGAAAATTATCATTAATGGTATAACTATTGCAATAAAAAAAGTTAGTAAATGAAACGTCATTAAAAAAATAATATATTTATATAAGTTATTTAAATAATATGAGTTCTTAAATAGGTACTTTATACATAATTTAAACTTAATTTAGTCCTAATTGATGAAATATTTTTCACAACCAGAAAGATTTCTTTCAATAGTGATTTATAAACTATCATTAAACACGAAATTCATCTTACAATCAAAAAATGATAAAAACTTTTGCTCTAACATTAACTGAAATTGGAATAGGGAAATTAGAAATATTTGTAATTGGAATAGTCTGTTTGTTTTTTCCAACATTATTCATAATTGCCTCTAGAAATCTTGATGCAAAGGCTGTTTTTGACTGGATGATGGAAAAGCCAAATGACTGGATAGGGAGAAAATAATACTTTATTTTAAGAAATATTTTAAATTTAACTTTTGAATGTCAATTTGTCTAATTCATATTCAGGGAAGTCGAATATCTGGCAATTATTTTCAAGGCTTAGAATGATATTTTTATTAAGAAGTTCAAAGTCGATAAATTTATTATATTTATTATTTGAAAATTCTTTATTTGTCTCTCCTATTGTAAAATTTAAAGCGTTATCTTTAGAAATACCAAATTTAGTCGAGTTACAATAAGTATTTGCAAACTTCCTCGAAATCTTTAAAGTATATTTTTCAATAGCCTTTGCTGAAGATTCCGAAGGATAAGCTGGAGTGCCTAATATCAAGAAAAGAAATAATATTAGAAAATTCAAAAAACTTTTAATCATTGAATACCAATAAAATTTTTATATAATTTACATTAAAGAGACTAAAATAAACAATTGCATTCTTAAAAGTTTGAAACGTAAGTTGTGAAAAAAGAATTATTTACATTCAATTAAAGTTATTTAGAAAAATTTATATTTGTAAAATCTATACAAATCCTTTGATTAATTCAATGAACTCAGGAATAAACCAAAATATACTTGCCATAAGATTAAAAGATACATAATTTAACTTAGGTGATGATAATTAAATTTTTTTCTCTGAATATTGCTACAAATGATAGAGAAATTTTGTTAAGGCAGAAATTGATTATTTACTTGAGTTATAGTTCCGAAAGATAACTGGTCAAATAAAAAAAGATATTAGTTTATGGAAAATAAGCAAATTAATTTTTTTAAAGCTAAAGATATTAATTCAGTTCTGAAACCTTTTAAAAAAGGGACTGTAGTTAATATCGATAATTTAGAGGTAAGAGAAAAGCAAAAAGAATTAAAATTAGGTTTATATGGTTGGTATGCAATTTGTCCTTCAAAGGAGCTTAAAAAAAACAAGATTCATTATTTCTCATTGTTTAATGAACCTCTTCTTCTTTTTAGGGACAAGAACAATAATGTAAGATGCATCAAAAACATTTGCCCTCATAGAGGTTCCTCCTTTTATGGAGGTTCAATTTCTAATGGTGAATTAACATGCCCATACCATGGTGCAAGATTCAGTTCTCAAGGAAATTGTCAAAATATAGACAGGATAACTTGTAGTCATATAGTTGATAATAATTATGATAATTATGCAAAGAGAATTCACTTATCTCAATACAAGGCAGTAGAGAAGGATAATTATATTTTTATTTATTTTACTGACAAGTCAGAGACAGATTTAAATAATTTTAACGATGATTCATTAATAAGTAATTATGAGTTAAATACCAATGGATTTTCTCTTAAAGATTCAGTATCAGAGGAAGTTTTAGTTGATTTCAAATGTGATTGGTCAAGAATTATCGAAAATCATTTGGATATTCTTCATATATTTTGGGTTCATGGAGATACAATTCCAGATAAAGATGTAAATAAAAATGTACTCGTTAGTTTTAATCAAAAAATAAATATCAACCCAAAATATATTGAGAGTGTTTATTTTTATAAAAATAATCCTACAAAAGAATTTATAAGAATAAAGTATATTCCACCAGGAAGGGTTTTAATCTATAAAGGAGATCCAGCTGTCTCTCGATACGTACAAGTGCTTGATCATATTCCCTTAGGAGATAATAAAGCGAGAGTAATAGTTAGACATTATAGGAAATTCCTTAAAAACAAATTTCTCAATAACTTAATATTATTTAAAGAGATTCAAAAAAAGATTTTTTACAAAATCTTTAACGAGGATTATATGATTCTTAAAACTCAAACTTATAATCAAAAATCAGGCTTAATAAAGAATGACGAGATAAAATTACTTGGGGAAGACAGAATAATACATTATTTCTGGAACTGGTATAAAAAATCAGAAGAGAAAGATAATCCTTGGAAAAACATAATCAAAAATAATGACCTAAATGTTTATGATGAAATAATCTTTAAATATCCTCCAGAAATTAAGAAATTGGAAGTAATTAATAATATAAATATAATAAGAAAAACATTTATAAGATATGCAGCTCCTCTTTTGTTTTTGTTGCTCATAATATAATTTCAATGAAAAAAGTTAATCGCCCCGCTTGGCTTAATTGGCTTTATTTAATAATATTCGTTCTAAGCTCAATACAGTTATTCATAATCTGGAGTAGCAAATTTTAGTGACTGATGATTATTGGCTTGAAGCAAAAAATATTAGCTGCTTTAAAAATGAATATGAGGTTGTAAAGGATTTAAATTTAAATCTAAAATATAGTGAAAATGTAATTTTGATTGGACCTAATGGCTCTGGAAAATCATCTTTATTAGAATTAATAAATAGAAATATATATCCAGTTTTAAAGAAAGATACTGTTTTTAAACTATTTAATAAAGAACTTATTAATATTTGGGAACTTAGAAAAAAAATTAGTACAGTAAATTACGATATAAAGTCAAGAATAAATGACAATTTAATGGTATTTGATTTAATTATTAGTGGTTTATATAGTAAGTATTGCAAAATCTCCCATAAATCCGAAAAAGATGTTTCATTAGCTGAAAATCTTATAAATAAGATGTTAATAACAAAGTTATCGCAAAAATATTTTTTACATTTATCTGAAGGAGAAAAACAAATTGTTCTAATTGCAAGAGCATTAATTAAAAATCCAGAGATACTAATCCTAGATGAGCCAATTGCTAATTTAGATTTAAAATCAAAATTTTATGTTTTAGATAAACTTAATGAATTATCAAAATTAAATACGAAAATAATTTGCGTAACTCATGATATATCAATGATTACAGAAATATATAACAGAGTCATCATGATGAAAGACAGAATAATAATTGCAGATGGAACGCAAAATGAAACTATAAATAGCAAAAATTTAAGTATTTTATTTGATATTAATATCGAGGTTATTAAACATAAAGGTTATTGGCATATTTACAGAAAACCTAAAGAACTACAAGCAATAGAATAACCAAGGCAATTAATAAATAAATAATCTTTTTGTTTTGAATGCGTGAAAAAGACTTATTTTTAAATGTAGAGGAACCACATTTAAAGCAAACCATCCTACCTCCCAATGATCTGTCAGAAACCAGATCGGAACTGCCACAATTTAAACAGATTTTATTAGATCTCATATCTAATTCTAAAATTAATTCTCAATATTTAAATTATATTCGAATTAATAATGTAAAGAAACAATTCACAACATCCAATGATAATGAGAATCTATTGCAATAAGCTACCTATTAATGCATAATTGATATTAATTCTCATTATCAAAAGTTTAGGTACATGAATTTCCATAGTTATGGAGAACATTCATCAAAAACTGTTCGATTAGTAACTGGACAGTCAGTTCTTATAGATCCTTCATCAAGACCAGTAGGAACCTGTCTTGAGGTTGAGAGTGGAATTGCAAGGGTATATTGTCCATGTGAAGAAACTGAAGGGATGACTCTTGCTTTCTTACAATCTGGTGATCAATTAAGGACTGATTTATTATGTAGTGAAGGTGTTTGTGTAGAAGCTTTAACTGATTTATCATTTCAAAGTAATGTTAATATTGCTAAAAATTCTGGATTTGATGCTGTTAATGAATGGACGCTACAACTGCTTAGGATTAGGCATCTAGGAAATGCAGAACAAAGGTTACAAGCTCTATTTTCAATATTAGTGAATCGTCTTGGAAGAAGATGCGGTAAATGGTGCGAATTACCTTTTAGACTTACCCATGAAAGGATTGGAGAATTAATAGGTTCAACACGGGTAACATCTACAAGATTAATTTCAAAGCTCCGCTCATCAGAGATATTAATAGCTCCAATTGGGACACAAACAGTAAGTGTAGCGCCTTCTTTTATTGAAGCATCTCCACTCTAAATCGAATTATGTATAGATCCGAATCCATAATCAATAACTTACTAATGGAAGTTGACTTATTAAGTTACAGGATAACGAATATTCATCAAGCTTATTTCAACACTTCACATGAAGGCTTGCGAGATAGACTATTTTATGAAAATAAAAATATCTCGCAAAGATTAAATGAGATATTTTCAATATCAAAAGTATTAAAAAATAGAAATAATGAAAATATTAGTTTTTCTAGTTTATTAGTTGAGAAATGTAAAAGAACTATTGATCAAAAAAGAATAGAAAAGAATTTATTTTTTCTTTAAATCGCTATCAATTAAAAGTATTGCAGAAGGCTGATTCGCTGCAAATTTAACTTTTCCTAATATATGAGCAAATTCATCTTCAGATTTTGTTTGAGCATCCACAATTGGATCTAAGAAAACACAAGTTCTTGTATCTGAAATTCTTTCTGAAATTGAATATAGCTGTTGTAATGAAGAAGTTAAATCAGCTTCCATATTGAATGAATAGGATAATATTTCCTCAATAGAATCCCACGTCTGAATTGGTGCTGGTAATTCCTTCAATTTTACAGTTTGCCCTCGAGCAATAAAATAATTAGCAAATTTATAGGCATGTTCCATTTCTCCTTGAGATTCATTTAGAAAATGTGAAGCAAAGCCATCTAAATCTCTTTCTTGGAACCATAAATAAATAGAAAAATATTGAACATTTGCATATCTTTCCATTGTTAGATGTTCATAAAAGTTATCCAATAAGCCAACATCTATTGGCTGAGCGACAGCTCTACCAGAAGGACCTAAATTAACTATTTTTTTTGATTGTAAATTATTCATAGACAGTTTCAAACAGAATATATATTTAAATAATACAACATTTTGTATAAATAGGTAACTTAAAAAAGATTAAAAATATATTATTGAATATGATATTGAATATCAATAGCAATAGTAATAAAATGAATTTTAGAAAGGATTATTCTGAATTTCTACTAATTAATAAATTATATACAAACAAAAAAAAGAAATGTAAAAAGAATAAATGTTCAAACTGGAAAGGGGGAAAGTGTAATTGCCTATAAAATTTAATTAAAAAAGATCTTATGTGCTCCAGGATATAAAAAACAGAAACAATCTTTATCTATACTTAAAAAACAATTATCTCCAATATTAAGATCATCATTAATGTTAGATCTGACCCTTAATGTTTCTTTCTTAAGAGATAGTTTATAAATAAAATATTCACCCATAAATTCTTTTGAAATTATTTTTGCATCGCCATCTACAGAACTTTTAATAGAAATAAATTTCGGAGGAATAGAAATAAATTTGATCTTATTTTTACCCACAAAAGAAGAAGTATTTATTTCACCAATACAACATGAAAAAGAGTTTCCTTCTTTTTTGAGATTAAGAATATTATTACCAAGAAGAAAACTACTTACAAAAATTGTTTTAGGTTTTTCTAAAAGTTTTATTGGTGAATCAATTTGATGTATTTTTCCTTCATTCATCACAGCAACCTTATCGCATATGGACATTGCCTCTTCAGGATCATGAGTAACCATTAATCCGCTAGCATTGCAACTTCTAAGGATATTTGGAAGTTCACTTCTTAATTTTAATTTTACGTGCATATCCAAACTACAAAATGGTTCATCTAATAATATAAAATTTGTTCCCGGAGCTAAAGCTCTAGCAATCGCAAGTCTCTGTTTTTGTCCTCCTGATAATTGATGTGGATATCTATTTATAAACTTATCAAGACCTACAATATTTATTAGAAAATTAACTCTAGTTTTATCCTTTTTATCTATTAAACCAAACATTGCATTTTCTAAAACAGTTAGGTGAGGGAAAAGCGCATAATCCTGGAAAACCATTCCTATTTTTCTTTTTTCTGGAGTTAGTATTCTATGTTTATTAGAAATTTCCTGATCATTTAAAATAATTCTTCCTTTTAAAGGATATTCAAATCCTGCTATCAATCTTAATAGAGTAGTTTTACCGCAACCTGAAGGTCCAAGAAGTCCTAATAATTGACCCTTTTCTATTTTTAAGTTAATTGCATTTAATATCCAATTAGAAATATTATGATTATCGTATTTATGATGTAAATCATCAATTATTAACGCCTCTTTTCCCACTAAAACATTAAAGTCTCTAGGATAATAAAGCTAGCAGAAAAAACTCATCCCTCATAACGCTTGTATAATTTTATACATCCCTTAAAGAAAATAAATAAATGAAAAAGAGCGAAAGAGCAGAAATTATACTTAAAGAACTTAAAAAATTATATCCATCTCCTCCAATCCCCCTTGACCACACAAATGCTTTCACTCTGCTTGTAGCAGTAGTATTAAGCGCTCAGTCTACAGATAAGAAAGTTAATGAACTAACTAAGGAATTATATAAAGTCGCAGATACTCCAGAAAAAATGAAAGAACTCGGTGTTTCCAAAATATATGAATACATAAAACAATTAGGTCTTTCCAACCAAAAATCTAAAAATATTTACCTCTTATCAAAATTAATAATCAAAAAATTTCATGGTCAAGTCCCCAATACATTCGAAGATCTTGAATCACTACCTGGAGTTGGTCATAAAACAGCTTCAGTTGTAATGTCACAAGTATTCAATATTCCATCTTTCCCTGTTGATACGCACATACATCGTTTATCACAAAGATGGGGTCTTACAAATGGAGATAATGTAAAGCAGACCGAAAAAGATCTTAAAAATATTTTTCCAATCTCAGAGTGGAACATATTACATTTGCAAATAATTTTCTATGGAAGAGAACATTGTACGGCAAGAGGTTGCGATGGTACAAAATGCTTAATGTGCAGAACACTATATCCCAATAGAAAAAAGAAGTTTATATGTAAAAAGCCTTAAAAACTTAATATAATAATAAAATTAATTATATTATTATGAAAATTGCGATTACAGGAGCATCAGGTAAAACAGGATATAGAATAACAGAAGAAGCAGTGAAGAAAGGAATAAAAGTAAATCAGATAGTTAGGAAAAATTCAAAGGTTCCAGAGAATCTTAAAAATACCGAAACCTTTAGAATTTCATTAGATAATAAAGGTGCATTAGATAAGGCTTTAGAAAATGTGGATGCATTAATAATTGCTACTGGAGCAAGAGCTTCATTAGATTTAACTGGACCTGCAAAAGTAGATGCACTAGGGGTGTATAGACAATTACAAAGTTGTAAAAGAGTCGGAATAAAGAGAGTTATTTTAGTAAGCTCTTTGTGTACTGGTAAATTTTTTCACCCATTAAACTTATTTGGTTTAATTCTTATCTGGAAAAAAATTGGTGAGAACTTTCTAAAAAATCAAAATTTCGATTGGACAATAATAAGGCCTGGAGGATTAAAAGAAATTGAAAAAATAAAAGATGAGAACATAGATTACTCAAAAGAAGATACACAATTTAAAGGTTCTATACCAAGAAGACTAGTAGCAAAATGTTGTATAGATTCCTTAAGTAACAAACAATCTTTTAATAAAACAATAGAAGTAACAAGTTCCAGTGAGAATAAAAAAGTATCTTTTAAAAAGGCTATGCAAAATATTTAAAAGATGCAAAAATAAATAAAAACCATGAAAATAAACCCAAATATTGATGCATTACAATTGATGCTTACTGATTTAAGAACAAGAAATGAACCAATTAGGCATAAAGCAGCATTTAAAGGATGTCAGCCGGAATTTCAAACTCTAGTTGCAAGATTAATAAAGCAGCTAGAGGATGAATTAAATTCTGAAAAACTTATAAATCGAGATAAATAGCATAAACATGATTATTTAAATGAATTTAAATAATCATATTTAGCTTGTTTTGATAGTTCATCATATCCTCCAAAAAAAACATCATCTAAAAATATTTGAGGAAAAGTATTGTGATTGCTTAAAGAATTAACCTTTTGAAACTCTTTGTCATTCTCGATCAAAATCGCTTCATGCGGAATAGATAACGAATCAAGTAACCTAAGACTTCTCTTTGACCAAGGACAATTTTTAAGGATATATGCTTTAACTCGTGATTGATTGTTAGTTAAATTTTGATTAGAGATATCAATAATCTCATTTTCAAAAGAAACTAATAAAATGTCCGTCCCTTTTTTAACAATCGAGCCTTCTTCTAAATGTCCTCCAAAAACATTACATCCTTCATCAGCGAAACTCAGATGAAGATGAACATCGCCATTATTGAAATGCCCATTAAGAGATACTATTTCCAAGTTACCTTCAAATATACTAATTTCTTGATTACCTGGGCACTGAATACTAGCCTTCCTAAGATTGCCTACTACACCAGAAACATAACCATTTAAATTATTTGAAAAAGAATATTTCTTAATACAAATAATTAAATCAGAATCTGAAGATAGCTTTAAGCTATGGGGCTGCATTTCAGTAACTATAATATATTAATAATATAAAATATATTGATTCTTATATTAAAGAAGTGTTTATAATCTTTAGAATTTTGTCAAAACCTAAAACATTATAAAAGTGTAAAATATAATTTATTTATAAAAATATTTTGTTAAACAAAAATAAAAGCGTTAAAAATTCAATAGCAAATATTCCAAATATATTAACAATATCTCGATTATTTCTAACATTTCCACTAATAATATTTTTAGAAATAAACAAAACCAAATTTGTTTTCGCTTTAATTATTCTCGGAGGAATAACTGATTATTTTGATGGGTATTTTGCCAGGAAATTAAATCTTAAAACAAAGTTTGGAGCTATTATTGACCCACTAGCAGACAAAATATTTTTACTAATTCCTTTATTGTGGCTAAGTAAAATGGAAATAATTCCTTTTTGGTCATTAGCATTAATATTATTTAGAGAATTAATAATATCTGCATTAAGAACTACTATGAAAGATGGATTACCTGCTTCTCAACTAGGGAAGTATAAAACCTTCTCCTTTTTTATTGCATTAGTTATATTTTTCCAACCATTTTCTAAAGATTTATTATTTAATTTAGGAATAACATGTTATTGGCTTGGATTTATTTTGACACTTCTAACTTTTATAGATTATTTAAGAGTTAAAAAGAACACTATCTGAAGTTCTATCAAATTTATTGTCCTTTTTAAATTGATAATCTTTGATAAAACTGTCTTTCAAACCACTAAGTAAATCAAATTTTGGTTCCCAATTTAAATCGTTTTTAATTTTGGAAATATCAATTTGATAGTGATTTAATCTAATTGGGAATCCTTTTCTTGATTTAGGATCTAATTTTTCAAAATCAAATTTATTTAAATAAATATCGTTTTTATTTAAACCACAAACTTCTGCACACTTATAAATTAAACCTTTAATAGTTACTCCTTTTTCTCCAGAACAGTTATAAATACTATTTTTAGATTTTTCAAAATCCAAACACTTAATCATTACATCACTTAAATCTGAAACATGCCCTAACTGGGTAATCAAGGATCCATCAGCAGGGATTGGAATTGATTTATGGTGAAAAAGTCTTTCAAAAAACCAATTTTCAATTTTATTATAATTTCCAGGTCCATAGATATAAGTAGGTCTAAAACTTGTAAAAGGTATCTTTTTTTCAACTAACCAATTTTCAGTTTCGAATTTTCCTTTGTGTCTACTATTAGTATCAAGCAGAGAGTTCTCGGATAAAGGTAATTCATAGTTGTCTTTATAAACACCAGCTGAACTAACGTAGATATATCTATGGAAAGAATCATCTAAATTCTCGATAAGAAGTTTAGTTTGCTCTACTTCACGACCAGAGATATCGAAAATAACATCATATTTTTTATTTTTTAGTTTAAGAATACATTCGATATCATTTCTATCACCTTTTATTAAATTTGTGTTATCAGGATTAGATTTATTGCCTCTTGTAAAAATATCAATATCATGTTTTTGATTTAGCAACTTACTTACCAAAGACTTGCCAACAAATCTTGTTCCACCCATTACAAGAATTTTCATATTCCAAAAATATTAAACTAAAGTAGTAATCTAAGTTAGAACTACATAATGAATAGTACTACTAAGAAGTAATTAATGAAAAGGATAAATAAATGAAACTAATCCCCGCTATAGATTTGATGAATGGTAAATGTGTAAGACTTTTTAAAGGTGACTTTAATAAGAGAAAAGACTTCTCTAGAGAACCCTATGATCAAGCAAAATACTGGGAAAAAGAGGGTGCAAAATGTATTCATATCGTTGATCTGGATGCAGCCAAGACCGGTATTCCAACAAATGATCAATCAATTAAAAAGATTGTCAAATCTGTGAACATTCCTATTCAAATTGGAGGAGGTATAAGATCACTAGAAAGGATTGAACAATTATTTTCTTACGGTGTGGATAAGGTTATCATGGGAACCTCCGCTATAGAAAATAAAGAACTAGTTAAAAGTTTATCAACCAAATTCCCAGGAAGAATTATTGTTGGAATTGATGCAAAGGAAGGAAAAGTAAGCACAAGAGGATGGCTAGAACAATCAGATGTATTGGCAACAGAATTAGTAAAGGAATTTTCCTCTTTAGAAATTGCTAGTTTTATTGTCACGGATATCAATACCGATGGGACCCTAGGAGGGACAAATGAAGTTTTTATAAAAAGGATTCTTGAAATTACTGATATCCCTGTTATTGCTTCAGGAGGTGTAGGTTCAATTTCTGACTTATTATCATTAACAAAATTTGAAAATTCTGGACTATATGGAGTAATAGTAGGAAAAGCTCTTTATGAAAATAAATTCAAGATCTGTGAAGCTAACAATATATTATCTCCAGAAAGAATAAATGATATTCCAATTAATAAAGACTATTACGCTTAAAAAACCAAAAAATATTTATATAGTACTGGTTTTTACCGAATTTGTTAGTTAATTTTGTATAAGAGGTAGACTTTTAAAATTGGAATTAATTAAGAAAAAATCGATCCTAATTATTGCTCCAAGCTTAATTGCAGAATCTTTATCATTAAAGTTGACTTCATTAGACAATAATTTAAATATCACACTAGATAGCGGTAGTAAGAATTTAAATCCAGATTTAATAATATGGAATATTCTTAATTACCAATCTGAAGATCTCATAAGATTGGAATTATTAAAATTAAAAGAGAGGTGGGATGAATCAAATATTCTTGTAATTTTTTCTGGTGAACTTTTAAATAAAACAAAAGTAACTCCCTCTTTAAATAGTGAAGGTTTACTTTTGAATCCAAGTGTTGATAAAGTTTTAGAGTCTATAAATATCATCTCAGAAGGAGGAAGAGTATTCGACCTGGAAAATAATCCTTCTGTAGTTGTTAAAAAAGAAAAAAAACTTACTTTTAATCAGAAATTATTATCATCTGGTCTCAAACAAATTGATAATGAAATAAATTATATTTTCAATTATGTGAATTCTGACTCAACACCTGAATTTTACAAATTCATTTTAAAGGGAAGATTAAGAGAACTTATAACTGCCAAATCCTTCCTAATATTCCTATGGGGTAATTCATTAGACCTTTATTCAGAAGCTATTTACACTGAAAACAAAATCAATATAGAAAATAAAAATACTAATACTATTTTTATAAAAGATAAAGATACATTAGAAATTTGGGATTTAATACTTGAACGTCTTAGTAAGAGATATGCTTCAACCAATTTCGATGTTGAATTTAATAATTCATCTATCATTTTGTCAGGTATAAAAAAAGAGTTTATATCACGTCTAATTTGCACAATGCTTGATGAACTTGATAATTTAATAAAGAATATAAAAGAAAATTATAAAGAAAAAGACTATAAAGAGGACTTTAATTCTCTTATTGAAGAACTAAAGCTTAATACCATATCAAATATAACTGAAAGCTATTTCAGAGTTAAAAAAAATGGCGAATCGATCTCAATAAATGAATATATTTATAAAGAAGTAACTTGCAATGAAAAAGATAGAGAGTCACATGAATCAATAATGTTTATAGATCCAATAATAAAAAATGAACCCATAGATTTTGATGGCAAACTATTACCTCTATACGAGACAGAGTCATTTATTGTTCTAGAAAATATAATATCTAATTGGATAATAAGAAATTGTAATTTATTAGCCTCTGAAGTATTTAATATTTGTTCAAGCTGGCCGGAATTAAGAACAATACTGATAAATCCACAATTGCAATCTACAAGATCTTTTGAAAGATTTAGAAATAATATCAACAACTATAATAGATGGCATGAAAATATTTATATGCCAATCTATTTATATGAAAGTAAACGCGAATATATCGATATCATTGATTCTAAATTTACAAGATACTATAAAAATGAGAATAGAGAAAAAGAACTAGAAAATTTAGAGTGGTTTCAAAAACAAGTTACTTTATTAGTTGAAATTAGAGATGCAATAGCTCCTCAATTAGAAATTGCTGTAAAATATATTGGTAACCTTTTCGTGAATTTCTTAACAAAAGTAGTAGGCAAAGCTATTGGTTTAGTTGGGAAAGGAATCCTACAAGGTTTAGGTAGATCTAGCACTAAATAAATTTCCTTCCTTTAATGAAGTTATTTCAATCAATACTTATCTTATTAATATTTTTTACTTCTTACCCCGCTAATGCAAGTAGAGATACAAATAGCTATGACGGAAATATTTTTCCAATATATGCAGGTAATGGAGCGATAGTCCCTCCTCAAACTACTCTTGAAGAATCATTAAAAAATGGAAGGATCTCTGTTTTATTTTTTTATCTTGACGACAGCTCTGACAGTAAAGCTATGGCTCCAATAATCTCTGGATTAGATCTGATTTGGAGAAATAATATTGACTTAATTGCTCTTACTACAGATGAATTACAAAGTAACTCTTCTAAAACAGACTCGAATCTACCTAATTATTATTGGAATGGTTTAATTCCTCAGACTATAATTTTGGATAGCACTGGAGAAGTTAAATTTGATAAGAATGGATTGGTTAATATTGATAATTTGAATAAGATAATTGGAGAATTAAAAGGGATAGACATTAATGAGACATCATTCTCAGTTGAAAGCTTTAACGAATACAACAGTATTATCTCAGAAAAAAAAAAGATCTCTAATGAGTTCTTGAAATAACAAACATATGATTATTCTAAAAATTATTTTCTTATTTTTATTTTTAAAAATATTTCTAGATTTTTATTTTAATAAATCCCTCAAATCAAATTTAGTTTTAGTACCTCTAGATTATAAGTATAGAAATAAAGATAAAAATAGTGAAGTAATTATTAATTTAAAAATAATCAATAAAAGTAAACATAAAGAAACTATGGTTTCTAATCTAAATCTAGATTTAGAATTTTTTCAAGCTAAAAATAATCAATATCTGAAAGATTTAGATTATGAGGAAAGTATTTATATTTATTCTGGATCTATAAAAAAAAATATACATAATTATTGGCCAACAACAATTATAAAAGCAAATTCAGAACTATTAATACAAGTAATTTTAAAA
>QCUA01000026.1 GCA_003210915.1 Prochlorococcus sp. AG-676-L21
TATAAAATCAAACAGATCCTTATGATATTTTTTACTTTTATTACCTAATTCCTGCATACTACCAAAAATTAAAAAATGATTATTTGGATTATTTAATAAATTATCAATACATGCTTTTACAGATTCTGGAGAAGCGTTATAGGTTTCATCATATATAGTGGTCTTGATTGATTTCAGGATTTTATTTCTTCCGTTTAAACTGACAAAATTAAATTTGTTAATATTTTTGAATTCTATACCGAACTCTTTTGCAACCGCATACACAAATAAAAAATTAAATGCATTGTGAAAACCTTGAAAAGATATTTCAAAAATCTTATCTTCTATGATTACAGAATTATTAGATCTATTAAAAAATCCTTGTAAATTACTTTTATTAATACTCTGAGCTTTTTGATTTCTATCTATTAGTTCTACTTTAATAATTCTTCCATTCCAATTTTTTTTTAAAGTTTCCTCTAAAAGCAAATCATTTGCCGGAATAATTACTACACCCTTTGGGTTTAAATGTTTAGTTATTTCGCATTTTGCATTAGTGATATTTTCTTTTGAGCCTAGTATTCCAATATGAGAGCTTCCAATATTTGTAATAACTGCGATATCAGGTTCAGAAAATTTGGACAAATTCTCAATCTGCCCAAGTCCTCTCATTCCCATCTCAAGTATTAAAGTTTTATCTTTTGAGTCAGAATCAAGGATGGTAAGGCCTACCCCAATTTCATTATTAAAATTTAACTGACTTAATTTAATTTTCCCTAATTGCTTTAAAACCTCTCCCATCATTTCTTTTGTAGTTGTTTTACCAACTGATCCTGTAATTCCTACAACAGGTATATTTAATTTTCTTCTTTTAAATAATGCTAATTTCTGAAAAGCTTCTAAAGTATCTGGAACCGTCCAAAAAGGGAATTTATTAGGTAATAAATTCTGCATCCCATCTTTAATTACAACAGCTTTTCCTCCTTTTTTTATAACCTCATTAAGAAAATCATGTCCATCAAAATTTGTACCTTTTATAGCAATAAAAAGTTCGCAATTTAATATTGTACGACTATCTAGACTTATATTTTTAAAACTTTGAAATTGATTTGTAAGATTATCCCAATTTTTTATATTACCTAAAATCTTATTAACATCAGGTACAGAAAAATCCATTAAAACTTAGATCACATTTTTTTAAGAGAAGGATCAGCAGATTGCCCATAAGAAAACTTTTCAATTTCAGCAATATCCGGCGATGGCGCCTTAATACCACATACATCTTTATACATCGATTCATATTCTAATGCCGATCTCTGCCAACTAAATTCTTGACTCATAGCTCTGAGCTGTAATGATTTCCAACTATCTTTATGCCTAAATGCCTCCCACGATCTTACTAGAGCAGTATAAAAGTCAATCGGTTCAAATCGATCAAAACAAAAACCAGTACCACTATTATTTTCTGGATCATGAGGCAAAACAGTATCAACCAAGCCTCCAACTCTTCTTACTATTGGAATTGATCCATATCTCATAGCAAGTAATTGACTGATACCGCAGGGTTCAAATCGGCTTGGCATTAAGAATGCATCAGATCCTCCATATATAAGCCTTGATAAAGAATCATCATAAGTAAGAAACACTGAAAATCTTCCAGGATAATCTAATGCTAATTGCCATAATCCAGATTCTAAAGATCTATCACCTGTACCTAAAATAGCAATTTGAGAATCTGTATATGCTAGTAATCTTCGAGAAACTTGCAAAACTAAATCAACACCTTTTTGGTCCACTAGCCTACTCACCATACCTAAAAGATATTTTTTACTATTGACCTCAAGTCCCATTTCTTTCTGAAGAATAATTTTATTTTCTGATCTACTTTCTAAATTTTTAATATTGAATTGTGCAGGTAACACTTTATCTTTATCAGGATCCCATTCATTTAGATCAATCCCGTTGAGGATACCTCTTAATTTCCCAGAAATATAATTCAATAATCCCTCAAGACTTTCTCCATACTCATGAGTTTTTATCTCATCAGCATATGTTGGAGAAACGGCATTAACTCTATCTGCATACAACATTGCAGCAGCCATTGTATGATCTCCATGCATATACCATGGACACCAGGTCATTTTTTCAAGCTTCCATCTCCATGGTCCTTGATATTTTAAATTATGTATCGTAAAAACAGTACTTACTTCAGGATCTTGATGCATCCATACAGGAATCATACCGGTGTGCCAATCATGGCAATGTAGAACTTGGGGCTTCCAACAATTCCAAGAGAATTCGGCAGTAGCACTAGCAAAAAATGTAAATCGCCAGTCCTCATCTTCTCCTCCATATATTTGTCCCGAATCAAAAGTTGGATGTCCCACTAAGTAGATTAAGTAATTATGTATTGGATGTTTTGCTTCATATACAGAGAAATCATTGTCCATAGTATTAGCTCTAAAGACTGGTTCACTTGATACTTCTAGTAGATTCCATAATTTGCCGTAACCAGGAATTATAACTCTTACATCGTGACCAAGTTTTATCAATGAGGGTGGTAATGAACCAACTACATCTCCCATCCCTCCAACTTTGATCATTGGAGCGCATTCAGCAGCAGCAAGAAGAATTCTCATTGATTATTTATTATAAAAAGTGCTTTTAAAGAGTAAGAAGCTATTAAGGAGTCCATCCGTAATCAGAAAAATCAGGAGGACGTTTCTCAAGGAAGGCATCTCTGCCCTCTTTTGCTTCATCCGTCGAATAAAATAGCTGAGTAGTGTACCCAGATAATTCTTGAATACCTGCTATCCCATCACACTCAGCATTAAATGACGCCTTAAGTATTCGAATAGCAGTTGGACTATTTCGTAGAATCTCTCTTGCCCAGATTACACCCTCAGCTTCTAATTCTTCAATCTTTGTAATCGCATTTACCAATCCCATTTCTAAGGCTTCCTTAGAATTATATTTTCTACATAAAAACCAAATTTCCCTTGCCTTTCTTTGTCCCACTAATCTTGCTAAATAGCTTGAGCCAAATCCTGCATCAAAACTCCCAACTCTAGGACCTGTTTGTCCAAATATTGCATTTTCAGACGCAATACTTAGATCACAAACAAGCTGTAAAACTTGCCCTCCCCCTATTGCGAAACCGGGCACTAAAGCTATAACCACTTTAGGTAAAGTTCTTATTAACCTTTGCAATTCCAATACATTCAGTCTTTGATTACCCTCATCATCTTCGTATCCATTTTGACCTCTAATGCTTTGATCCCCTCCTGAACAAAACGAAAAAACCCCTTTTTTATCTGGACCTGCACCTGTTAGAAGTACAACTCCGATCTTCTCATCGTTTCTAACAAGATTGAAAGCATCTAACATCTCACAAACCGTTTTTGGACGAAATGCGTTTCTTTTCTCAGGTCGATTAATTGCGATTCTTGCTATCCCATCTCCACTCTTATGAAACAAGATATCTTCATAGGATTTCCATTCTGTCCAATTTGAGTTAGTTTTTCCAGGTAAAATTTTCATAGATTTAGATAGTTTGAAAAAGTAAATTCATTAACTTGTGAGAATTTTTTTTAAGATTAAATTTCTTCCTTTCATTTCGTTTTCAACATTAATATCGACTTTAATTATTACTGATTTTTGCATAGAAAGGCTCCATTCAAAAGCTTCTCTTAATTTATTCAAATCTGAAACATTTTTTAATTGGTACTTGATAACCTTTTGCTAGGTTTTCCCAATTTATAGATTTAGGCATTATGAAAAGTTTCTTTAATTCCTCTTCTTCTAAATTATTTTTATATAAATTATTAAATATATTTCCACCATTATTGTTGATTAATAAGATAGTTAGATTTAATTCAATTGCATTTTCAATGAGAAACCCATTGATATCATGAATTAATGCCAAATCTCCAGTTACCAGAAGTATAGGTTTAGTTATTCTTGCAATACCTAAAGCAAGTGATAAAGTTCCATCTATACCTGAAGCCCCTCTGAAGCTAAAACATTCCCTTGTTAAAGTCGCATTTTCAGAGAATGTGAGCCAATCTCTAATAGGACTGCTAGCTGAGAGCATAATAGGATAATTTTCTGGCCAAATTTTTGGTACAAAATTTGCAAGTTTATATTCTGTTATTTCAGTATTTGAAAATAGTTGTTCTTTTAAAATTTCCTTTATTTTTGCCCCTTCTTTGATTAAGATTTTTCCCAAATTAATTAAAGGTTTACTCTTGTTTTTGTCCTTTGAAAATGCTCCTAAAAGTTGGTTAACAAAATTTTTTATTCCAAAATCATATTCTAAAGATTTTTTTATAGGATCTAGTTTTCTTATATTATTTTCTTTTACAAGAATTTGTAACCCTTCAAAATTTAATAAAAAATCCTCTAAATCATTAGAAGATGAAAGAGGACCAAGCCTCAAGATCTGATCACATTGAATAATATTTTTATTTGTTTTAAGAATTAATTCCCAATTTTCAACTAAACCTCTCAATTCAGCTGAAACGCCTGAAACAGGATCAACAAGAACAGGCCATCCTGTAATTTCTTGTAATTTTTTTAAAGCACTATTAAAAGAATCCAAATCTTTAGTAGAACCCTGATATGGGCCAACAATAATAATTCCAGGATTAGACAAGTTTATCCTTTTAAAAAATTTTTCAGAAAATTGAATATTTTTGTTCTGATTATCATTTTTTAAGAATTGATAGGTTTTATTTAAATAAAATCTTTCAAAAACCTCGAAATTCTTTTTTTTATTATTCAAAGATATATCTAAAGGTTTTTCAAATGGAATATTTAAATGAATAGGTCCAGGCGATTGGAGTATTTGTTTTTTTATAGTTTCTACTATTTTTAAAATGTCATCATCATTATTTTCATGAATTCCATTTAAATTAGTACTCAAATTACTTCTACAAACTGAATTCAAAAATTCCTCTTGATTTACTGTTTGATTAGAACCACAATTTTTTAACCTTGAAGGTCTATCAGCTGTTATAAATACAATTGATTTACATGATTTATCTGCTTCAATGGCTGCAGGCAATAAATTACCAACTGCAGTTCCAGATGTTGTAACAACTAATGAAACATCTCCAGATGCAGTAGAAATTCCAAGTGAATGAAACCCAGCAGATCTCTCGTCTATGGAATTAAATACATTTAAGATCCTACGTTTATTTAACTCTCCTGCGGCTATTGCTAAAGGAGCTGATCTACTGCCTGGACATAAAATTAAATTTTTAACACCTATTTTTGTAAAAAGATCTAAAAGTTGTAAACTTCTAAAGAAATTTTGGCATTCTATAGATGATGTCATAATTTATTTAAATACTTAAGAAATTCCTTTTTACAAATAAATAATTAAACAATGCAAAATCCAGCAGGAAAAAAAAGTTCAATACTAAATGATTTTAAAAATCTTTTTATTTGGATAATAATTGCTTTAATTATACGATGGCAAGTAATTGAACCAAGGTGGATCCCCTCAGGATCTATGCTCCCGACCCTTCAAATCCAAGACAAAATATTAGTTGAAAAGTTAACTCCAAAAATCACTTCTAAATCAAACTTATCTAAATTAAAAAATAAAATCATTGTTTTTAATGTTCCAGAACAATTAATTGAAGCTGGGTATGAATCAGATATTGCGTTAATCAAAAGGGTAATTGGGGTCCCTGGAGATAAAGTAGAAGTAAAAGAAGGTAATTTATATTTAAATGATATTGCTCAAAATAATTATATTTCTGATAAGAACATCAACTATTCATCAGGTCCATTTTATGTTCCTGAAAAATCACTATGGGTAATGGGAGATAACAGAAATAACAGTATGGATTCACATATATGGGGATTTCTTCCTTATGAAAAAGTAATAGGAAAGGCTATTTTTAGATATTGGCCATTAAATAAAATTGGTCCTATTCGGTTCCCTGGTCTTAATAATGTAGGTTAAAGGGTTCATGGTGTTGTAGGGTTTTTATAAGTTGAAGATGCATAAATGTTCAATCCTGAATTTCTAGCTACTGAAAATAATGATCCAAATGATGAGAATGATTTGATTCAATATCTACAAAAACAGTCTCCAGAAGTTTTGCAGAGAGTAGCTAAATCGGCTAGTGAAGATATTCAAGAAATAATAAGGCACAATGTTCAAGGTCTTCTAGGGATGTTGCCATCTGATCAATTTGATGTAAAAATAACATCTTCAAAAGATAATATCGCTAATTTACTTTCTTCTGCAATGATGACAGGATATTTCTTGAGACAAATGGAGCAAAGGAAAGAGCTTGAACAAACACTAAAAAGTGATGAAGACATGTCCATTGAGGAAGAATAAATCTCTAAACATTTACTTTTTTTGGAATTATCCCCAATTCAAATAATTTTTTATATAAATTAACAAGGAATTTATTATCATCTGGTAATTTATTCCATTTATCTGAATTAATTTCATCTATCAAATTCTGACAATTTTCTTCTTTGAAATTAATAGGGGCAGAATAATGAGCTGATATCAAATATTCCATGTTTTCATAAGTTTTAATTTTTTCTAGCCATCCAAGAAGTACTTGTTTTGATCTAGGAAATATTAAATTTTGCAAAACAGGAGCAATCTGAATTTTTGGAATATTTTCACCCATTATTTCAACTAAAGATGATTCCCAATCTTCATCCCATAAAAAAGGGTAAATTCCAAAATGTGATTTCTTATTTCGAAGACCTTCTTTAAAAGAGTATTTGATAATTTGTTTCAGAGAGGGAATATTTAATTTTCCTGGTTTTAAAAAAGATGAAAACAATACAATTCTTGCCCAACCTTTTTTTCTAGATTCAACGTTATCAAGAATAGGTTCATCGCCTCGATCTCTCGAATGAAATAATAAAGGGGTTGGGTCGAAGTCAAATATTTCTGGAGGCGTTGATTCGATGCCAACTATAGCGTCTGTAACATGTAGTGTCCTTGTTGAAAGATGAAAACAACTCACCTCCTGGTATGTTCCAAGTCCTAAATTCAAAGGCCCTAATGAAGACCATTTAAAATATTCTTCATAAGGAGTTCCATCTTTAAAAAGTATCTTTGTCCGTTTCGACGGGATTCCAAGAAAATCTAAAGGAAGATTAATAGGAAAACTCCATTGGCCAGGACATAACCAAATCTCAGCGTCCTTGAAAACTCTAACTAATGCTGGTAATCCAATTTTATGTTCTAATCCAGAAGCACTAGGGAGCACAATTGTTTTTACTTTTCCATAAATGGAAATTAATTCTTCTAATGCATTTACAAGTTCCTTCGTAGGGGGTAAAGGGTTAATTAGCATTAGTCCATTATTAACCTTAATTATTGTCATTCTGATTGGCACTGCAACATAATATAAACCCTGAATCTGTTCCAAGGACCATATTTCGTTAGGAATTATTTCTCTAAGAATAGTTTTCTTTTTTCCATATGGATATAGGGGAAATAAAGGCCACCAATTCCAACTTTTATTATTTAGGTAATTTTCCATTTTTCACTAATAACTAGAAAATAATTTTTTAAATTTAAATATCCCGTATCTTGGAGCAAATAAAAAAGCAAATAAAAATATAAACGTTTGAACTAATACAATTGAGCCTCCAGTTTCAAGATCAAACCAAAAGCTAAAATAAATACCAAATACACTTGAAATGATTGCACTAATTACTGAAATGATGGTCATATTATCAAACTTATCTGTTAATAAATATGCCGTTGCACCAGGAGTAATCAGCATTGCAACAACCAGAACAATTCCAACAGATTGTAATCCAACTACAGCCGCTAAAGACAAGCATGTAAGTAATAAATAATGAAGAAATAAGACATTAATTCCTACTGTTTTTGCGTGTCTTGGATCAAAACAATAAAGTATTAAGTCTTTCCTAAAAACTGACAATAGTATTACCACTAATAGAGAAATAAATACCGTCTGTTTTACATCTGAGAGAGAAATCCCTAGAGGGCTACCAAAAAGAATTGAGTGAAGATCAATATTACTTTTAATCTTTGAAACTAAAACTATTCCAAGAGCAAAAAAACCTGTGAAAACCAAGCCAATTACGGTATCTTCTTTAACTCTGGATTTTTGTTTAACAAAGCCTATTAAAGCTACAGAACCCACTCCAAAAATGAAAGCCCCAAGCGAGAAAGGAAGTCCCAAAGCATAAGCCACAACAACACCAGGCATTACAGAGTGAGATACCGCATCTCCCATTAAAGCCCAACCTTTAAGTGTTAAATAACTAGATAAAAATCCACAAACAGCTGCTACTAATGAGCTCATCAATAGAGCTTTTCTCATAAATTCATGAGATAAAGGATCTGCTACAAAAGAAGTTATGTTCGTAGATAAAAAGCATAGATCCATAAAACTAGATTTTAAGATTCAGGTCCAAACAAGACATCTGGCGACATCCCTCCAAAAGTACTTGTAATATTTTCTGGGGTAAATACTTCCGAAGTCTCTCCATATGCAACAACTGTCTTATTTATTAAAAGAACTAAATCACAAAATTCACGGACATGAATCATATCATGAGTAGATAGCAAAATTGTTTTTCCCTCATTTTTAAATTGAATAAATAATTCTGAGATAAGTTTCTCAGTTCTAATATCAACTCCCGCAAAGGGTTCATCAAGTAATAGTATTGATGCCCGTTGTGCAATAGCTCTTGCTAAAAAAGTTCTTTTCCTTTGTCCCCCAGATAAATTTCCAATTGGGGTAGATGAAAATTCCATAAGATCAACTCTTTCTATAGCATCCTTAACAGCTTGAATATCTGATTCTCTTGGCGATCTCAGAATATTCATTGACCCATATCGACCCATCATTACAACATCCCATACACTTACTGGAAATTGACTATCAATTCCTTCACTTTGAGGAACATATGCAATTGACTGATCTTGTTGAGCAATTCTTAAAGACTCACCATTTATTCTAATTTTACCTTTTGAGATATTTACAAAACCAGTTAAGGCATTAAAAAAAGTTGTTTTCCCCGCACCATTCATTCCTACTAATCCACAAATTTGTCCAGCCTTTAATCTTAAATTCGCATCATATAAAGCAACTTTTCCGTGATAATCAACACAGATATTTTCTGCCTCAATTCTATAACTTTTATAATTAAGTTCATCCATATTTTTAATTGAGGCCTTTTTTAATAAGAGTCAAATTATGTTGAAGCATTTTTAAATAAGTATTAGCACTCTTATTATCTTGAGAAAGGGAATCAACAAAAAGATTCCCCCCAAACTTTGCTCCTGTTTCACTGGCAACAACTATTTGTGATTCATTACTTACAGTGCTTTCACAAAAGACCGATGGGATATTTTTATTTTTTACCAAAGAAATTGTTCTTGCCATTCTTTTCGGTGTAATTTGACTTTCAGCATTAACTGGCCATAAATAAGCTTCTTTTAATCCGTAATCATTTGTGAGATAAGAGAATGCTCCTTCACAAGTTACTAGATACCTATTATTATTCTCAAGATTATTAATAAAAAGTGAAAAATCTTTATCTATTTTAGCGATTTTATTCTTGTAAATTTGTCCGTTATTTTTAAATGATTCTGCTTCCGATGGTTTTAATTCTGATAAAGAATCAACGATAACATCTACATAAATCATTCCCCTTTTAGGAGAAATCCACGCATGAGGATTAGGTTTACCTTTATAGAAATCTTCACTTATAAAAATCGGTTCTAATCTATTTGAAATAGTTACTCTCTTAATTTGTAAGTTTGAAACAAATTTCTCAGCCCACAATTCAAATCCAAATCCATTATCAATAAAAACAAAGGCTTCGGAAGCTTTTATAAGATCACTTGGAGTTGGCTGATAACCATGAACTTCAACTCCTGGTTTAGTAATTGATTTAACAACAAACTCATCTTTAGCAACATTTTCAATAATATCTGCCAGGACTGTAAAACTTGCCAAAATTACTTCTTTGTTAGTTTCTTTTTCAAACACAGTCCTTTTGCAAGAATTTGCAGTAAGAAATATTAGAAAAGAAAATACAAAGAGTAATAACTTTTTTTTCATAATTTTCTTTACAGTAAGTCTAAATTTTGGAATTATTAGGTGAGTCGAATCAATGGAATATTTAACTCTGGTATCAAAGATTTCCAATTTATTTTTTCATTTTCAAAGGCTCTTTCAACGATCTTATCGGAGTTTTCTTTTATAAATTCCAAATCAGGTTCTGAGACTCCTTTTGTTAAAGCCATGAAATCGGCCAATGAACTTGATACTACTCTTGTTAAATATGCTGCGCTTATTGCTTGGAATGCCCCAGTTACTAACCAATTTGGGCCATGCAATTTTGTTAAGCCTATTAAAGTCTGACCACTCCATTCAATTACTCCCTGTGCAATTGCAGTCTTAATTATTTGTTTTGATACTTTATCCAATATTTCTGGAGACCAATTACATCCCCATATAGACTTAATTTCTTTAATCATTAAGGAATTTAAAACAGTCATTGATAAGACATCTATTGATGGAATCGGAGACAAGAAAACAGAAGTAGCAACGATAATTTGATTTCTCCTCTGTAAATCCTTCAACTGCATTCTTCTTATTCCCTCAATCTCAGATTGCCAATTCGTATGCAATCTCTTCAAAAGTCTTTTTTTTGTATTTTCAATATTATTATTTGAACTTATAAAAAACTTACGCAAAGAAAAAGGTATATTTGCAAAGCTATTTTTAGTTTTGTCAAATCTAATTATTCTGTTTGCATATTCTCCTGAAATCTGAGCCTTAACTTCCTCTATTTCATTATTAAAATCTAATCCTTTTGTAAATGATGCAACTAACCAAATGGGCATATTATTAGGAAGTTTTTCTAACCACAAAAAATCATTAGCGGATAAAGGTAATTTTAAAAAATACAAAATAGCATCGCTATTTAAAATTACTTCAGGAACAATTTCAGAATAATTATATTTTGGAAGTTTTTCCATAAAATTCAATTTAAACTTATCTTCTTTAAAGTAATTTTTAAATAATGTTGCATTCGAGTCAAAATTCTTCTGCCCAATACAATAAATTTCCTCTTTTTTCTCTCTGTTTAGGATTAATTCAAGAGCTTTTTTTCTATTAATATTTTGTTTTTCTAAATTATTATGTAATTCAATTTCCTCGAAGAAATCTAAATCTTCATTACAAAGTTTTACCCAACCATCTAAGTCCTTTGGCTCATTAAATTTTGGCTTTTCACTCTTTAAGTAAAAATATCCCCCAAAACATAAAATAAAAAAGCCTATTGAACCGCCTGCAAAATTTATTAAATCACTTAAAAACCATTCTCCAAAACCTAAAAAAAGTAGAATTATAAATATATTTTTTTTGGGGAACTTTATTAAATCCTTAAAAAAGTTTTCTTTACTAATATCAAACACAATAATTTAATATCCTTCTTCTTATACTTTAGTGCAAGTTGTGAATGAAAAAAAGAAAGATTACATAACTCTTCAATTATGGATAAAAATTTCTAAAGTTCAATTTAAGACTTCTTGCATAACTAGGTGGTAAGTTAATAGACTGTTTAAATTAAAAAATAAAAAGAATCTCTAAGATGTCAAATTCCAATTACGACAATAATTATGGTCAAGAGAACTACAGAAGCCGTGGTAATAATGATAGATCTAGCTTTAGGAACAGATCTGGAGGAAATAGAGATGGAGGAGGATTTCGAATAAGATTAAGTGATAATGAAATGAAAGCTGTTAGATCAATACAGGAGGCTTTTCAACTCAAGTCGACAGTCGCAGTTTTAGGATTTTCAGTTAGAACACTTAGTGAAATGATTGAAAATAAAGATTTAATGGAATCGATAACAAAATTTGCAAGAAATAACAAAAACACATCGTCACCGAGTAAGGCGACAGCTTCTGAAAACAGAAGTAAAAAAGTAGTTCCTGATCCTTTTGCAAGACCAGTTAAAAATACACCTAGTGAACAGACTCAACCTAACAAAGAAGAAATCAAAGAAGAAATCAAAGAAGAAATCAAAGAAGAAATCAAAGAAGAAATCAAAAAAGAACAAGAAGAAGTGGATGAAAAATAAAAAAAGGATTCTTTCTGGAGTTCAACCTACAGGAGATTTACATATTGGTAACTGGCTTGGAGCAATAAGTAATTGGGTTGCACTCCAAGAGAAGCATGAAACATTCCTTTGTGTAGTTGATTTACATGCAATTACTATGGAATATGACCCAAAACAACTTTCTAAAAATACACTTTCCACTGCAGCTTTATATATTGCTTGTGGTATAGATCCTAAAATTTGTTCTATTTTTGTTCAAAGCCAGATATCTGCACATTCAGAACTTTGTTGGATATTAAATTGCATGACTCCCATTAATTGGATGGAAAGAATGATCCAATTTAAGGAAAAATCTGTTCAGCAAGGAAATAATGTTTCTATTGGATTATTTGATTATCCAATCTTAATGGCTGCGGATATTTTGTTATACGATGCAGATTATGTTCCAGTAGGAGAAGATCAAAAACAACACTTAGAACTTGCCAGAGATATTGCACAACAGAGAATTAATGCCAAATTTAGTAAGGGAGAAAACATATTAAAAATCCCTCAACCAATAATTATGAAAAAAGGTTCAAAGATAATGAGCTTAAATGATGGATCAAAAAAAATGAGCAAAAGTGACATTAACGAGGGTAGTAGAATTAATTTGTTAGATTCTCCTGAAATAATTACAAAAAAAATAAAAAGAGCTAAAAGTGATAGTTATATGGGAATGGAATTTAATAATCCCGAGAGGCCTGAATCCAGAAATCTATTAATAATTTATTCATTATTAAGTGGTAAAGAAGTTTCTGAATTAGAGAACCAATTATCTCAAACAGGATGGGGGACATTTAAAAAAATATTTACAGAACAACTTATAGAATCGCTTAAACCTATTCAAGAAAAATATCAGGTTCTGATTAACGATCCATATGAATTAAACAAGATACTTATCGAAGGTAAAGAGAAAGCTGAAGCAGTAGCAAATAAAACCCTTAGTAGAGTTAAATCTGAATTAGGATTCTTTGAAATGGAGAAATAAATCATGCCAGAAATAACATTACCAGATGGATCTAAAAAAGTATTTGAAAAGCCTGTAACTATTAAAGAAATAGCTCAGAGTATTGGAACTGGCTTAGCCAAAGCAACAATTGCGGGCAAAGTAAATGATGTTCTTTTTGATGCAACACTTCCCATAGATAATGATTCTAAAGTGGTAATAATTACATCCCGAGATAAAGAGGGTATTGAGATAATTAGACATTCCTTTGCACATTTGATTGGTCATGCCGTTAAACAACTTTATCCAAATATAAAAATGGCAATTGGTCCAGTAATTGATAATGGCTTTTATTATGATATTTTTTCGGAATATAGATTTACGCCTGAGGATTTAATAAAAATAGAAAACAGAATTAATAACTTAATAAAAACAAATTATGATGTTGAGATTTTACAAGTTACCAAGAAAGAAGCAATTAAAACTTTTGAAGAAAGAAATGAAACTTTTAAATTAAGAATAATTGAAGAAATTCCTGATGAAGGTCTCATCAATTTATATAAACACGAAGAATATATTGATATGTGCAGAGGTCCTCATGTTCCAAATACAAGCCACCTAAGACATTTTAAATTATTAAAGTTATCTGGTTCATATTGGAGAGGTAATAGTGAAAATGAATCATTACAGAGAATATATGGAACTGCTTGGGCGAAAGAGAAAGAACTCAATGATTACTTAACAAGAATCGAAGAGGCGGAAAAAAGAGATCATAGAAAACTTGGGAAAAAGCATTCACTCTTTCATATACAAGAAGAATCTCCAGGCATGATTTTTTGGCATCCAAATGGATGGACAATCTACCAAGTTCTTGAAAAATACATAAGAGAAATACTTAAAAAAAATGATTATCTAGAAATTAAAACCCCTCAAGCTGTTGATAAATCTCTTTGGGAAAAATCAGGTCATTGGGAAAAATTCAGAGAAGATATGTTCACCACTGCATCAGAAAATAGAACTTATGCAATTAAACCAATGAATTGCCCTTGCCATATCCAAGTATTTAATCAAGGTTTAAAAAGTTACAAAGATTTACCTATTCGTCTTGCTGAATTTGGTTCTTGTCATAGAAATGAACCATCTGGAGCTTTACACGGCTTAATGAGAGTTAGAAATTTCACTCAGGATGATGCACATATTTTCTGTACAGAAGAACAAATTCAAGAGGAGGTGTCTACTTTTATTGATCTTGTTTTCGAGGTTTATAAAACTTTTGGTTTTGATGAAATTATTATCAAATTATCAACCCGTCCTGAGAAAAGGGTGGGAAGTGAAAATATTTGGGATAAATCAGAAGAGGCACTCACCAAGGCTCTTGATAATAAAAGTCTAAAATGGGAACTACAACCTGGCGAGGGGGCTTTTTATGGTCCAAAAATAGAATTCTCGTTAAAAGATTGTCTTGATAGAGTCTGGCAATGTGGGACAATTCAAGTTGATTTCTCTATGCCTATAAGATTGGATGCAACTTATGTAGATCTAAATAACGAAAAAAGAAATCCAGTAATGCTTCACAGGGCAATTTTGGGTTCTTTTGAAAGATTTATAGGAATCTTAATTGAACAATATGAAGCTAAATTCCCAATCTGGCTTGCACCTTATCAAATAATTTTATTGAGCATTACCGATAGGAATACCGAGCAATGTTTGAAATTTAATCAAGTAATAAATACCAAGGGATATCGTTCAAAAGTTGATATTAGAAATGAAAAAATAGGCTATAAGATAAGAGAAGCAACTATAGGAAGAATTCCGTTAATTGCCGTTATTGGCGATAAAGAAGAACAAGTTAATTCAGTTGCTTTAAGAGCCTTAGATGGAAAAAATTTAGGAATTTTTAACTTAGATGATCTCTATAAATTAATGGATAATTTAATAGAAAAAAAAGGTAGAACAGATTAATTAACAATAGATGAATTTTCTTGCTTGTGATCTAGGAGGTACAAAAGTTCTATTAGGAATTTTCAAAAAGGATGTTAATGCTGATTTTCCTAATTTAATTTTTAAAAAAAAATATGTATCTTCTGAATGGGATTCATTTGACTTAATTTTAGAAGATTTCTTAAAAAATGAGTGCAAAAACATTAATCATCCTTTTTCCGCTTGTTTCGCTGTAGCAGGTCCTATTTCTAATAACAATGCAGAAATCATTAATTTGTCATGGAATATTTCTGGCGATGGATTAAAAAAGAAATTTAAATTTAAAAGTTGCGAGCTGATAAATGATTTCGCAGTTCAAATTTATGGAATACCTTTTTTAAAAAAAAGTCAATATTCTACGATTCAAAATGGAGACCAGTCAGTAGGCGTCAATAAAGATTTGCATGCCGTTGTTGGAGCAGGAACTGGTCTAGGTATTGCAAAAGGGATAATATCTGGAAGTAAAGTAAAAGTTTTAGCTAGTGAAGGTGGTCATGTTGAATACTCCCCAAAGTCAGATTTAGAATGGGAATTAAAGAATTGGCTCAAATATTCCTTAAAAGTCAAAAGGGTATCTTGTGAAAGAATTATTAGTGGGACTGGTTTATCAAGAATAGCCGAATGGAGGCTTAGCAAACCTGATGTCAAAAATCATCCTCTACAAAAAGACTTAAAAGAATTGAAAATTTCTGATAATTTAAGAAAAGAACTTCCTCAAAAAATTTGTAATCTTTCTAATAAGGGGGATAAGATAATGATTCAAGTAGAGAAGATATGGTTAGATGCTTACGCATCATTATTAGGAGACGTTGCTCTTCAAGAATTATGTTTTGGAGGCTTATGGATTTCTGGAGGGACCGCTCCAAAACATTTCATAAACTTTAAATCAGGTTTATTTATGAAACAATTTTCAGATAAAGGAAGATTAAAAGATATTCTTAAAAATATACCTGTGAATGTAATCTTAGATGAAGAGTTTGGACTATTTAGCGCAGCCTGCAGAGCAAAAATGATTTCACAAATAGAATAGTTTTCACATGTCTTCTCCAGAAGTTGGAAAAAAAATAATAGTAACAGTTCCTTCTACAACTGCTAATCTAGGTCCTGGATTCGACTGTCTAGGTGCAGCATTAGATTTATATAACGAATTTATTTTTACAAGAATTGATGGAGGCGGAGATCGATTTGATTTAATAATGGAGAGTACAGATGGTAATCATTTAAGAGGAGGGCCAGAAAATTTAGTTTTTAGGGCTGCGCAGAAAGTATGGGAAAGTGCCAATATCAAACCTTTCGCCCTTGAAGCTAGAGTAAAATTAGCAGTCCCCCCTGCTCGAGGACTAGGGAGTAGTGCCACAGCAATAGTTGCAGGACTAATTGGAGCAAATGCTATTATGAACTCCCCTTTACCTAAAGAAAAACTTTTAGAACTTGCAATTGATATTGAAGGACATCCTGATAATGTAGTGCCTTCTCTTTTGGGGGGGCTTTGTTTAACTGCCAGGTCATCTTCTCAGAGATGGAGAATTATTAGATGTGACTGGCACGATTCCATTAAAGCCGTAGTGGCGATACCTGCTATACGTCTTAGTACAAGTGAAGCAAGGAGAGTAATGCCGAAAAATGTCCCTATCTCTGATGCAGTAACAAATATGGGGGCACTTACTTTATTACTAAACGGCTTAAAAACAGGTAATGATGAATTAATAAAAGAGGGAATGTTTGACAAATTACATGAACCATACCGATGGAAGCTTATTAAAGGTGGATTAAAAGTTAAAGATGCTGCACTACAAGCTGGTGCTTTAGGCTGTGCAATTAGTGGAGCAGGGCCAAGTATCTTAGCTTTGTGTAAAAAGGATTATGGCAGAGAAGTCAGTCAAGCTATGGTAAAAGCTTGGGAAAACTTAGGAGTGGCAAGTAGAGCGCCATATCTGAATCTCCAAACAACAGGCAGTCAATTCAGAGACATCTCTGGTAAGTAGTCTTACTTAGGCATTTTTAATGTTAAAGTCTCAAGCTAGAACAACTTCAACTAGAATAAAAAAATTATTCATTATTCTATGAATTTAGAATCTTTTCCTTTGCTATCCACCATTGTTTTATTACCCTTAATTGGGGCATTGATAATGCCTTTTTTAAGTTCTAAGGAAGGAGAAGATAATACACTCCCAAGAAATATCTCATTAATTTTTTTATTTATAGATTTTTTACTCATAATTGGAGTCCTTCTCCAAAAATTTGATACAACAAATAGCTCACTACAACTTGTTGAAAGATTAACTTGGCTACCCTCAATAGGTTTAGAATGGTCTCTAGGCGTAGATGGATTATCTGCACCATTAGTAGCTTTGAGTGGATTAATTACATTTTTATCAGCTGCAGCTAGTTGGAAGATAAAGAAAAAATCTAATTTATATTTTGCTCTTTTATTAGTTCAGGCCTCAGCTCAAGCACTAGTTTTCCTTTCTCAAGATTTCTTGTTATTTTTCTTAGCTTGGGAATTAGAATTAGTTCCTGTTTATCTTCTTATTGCTATTTGGGGAGGCAAGAAAAAATTATATGCTGCTACAAAATTTATTCTTTATACTGCTTTAGCATCCTTACTA
>QCUA01000027.1 GCA_003210915.1 Prochlorococcus sp. AG-676-L21
TAGTTTTAAAATGGATACATCTTTTTTAGATGTTGATTAACCCATTTGATTTATAAGATCAAACATTGGTAAATAAAGCGCAATTACAATAGTTCCAACAATTGCTGCTACAACAAAAATAACAGTTGGTTCCATTGCTTTTGTTAAAACTGTTACTGCTTCTTCAACTTCTCTTTTATAAAAAGTAGATAGATTTTCGAGCATAAAGGATAAAGCACCTGTTTCTTCTCCAATTTTGATCATTGAGACTAAAAGTCTTGGAATAACCTTAGAAGAAATCAATGAATAACTAAGTTCTTGCCCTTGAGTAACTAAAGTAATTGATTTTCTTAGGGCAATCTTAATTATTTCATTATTAGATGCATTAATGCATCTTTGTATCCCTTCTACAAGAGGAACTCCAGCATTGATAAGTGTACTTAAAGTATCGGATATTGAGACAAGCTCCGATTTTAATAACAAATCTCCAAACAGAGGAATCTTTAAAAATAAACCATCAAAGAACTCTCTGCCTGATTGAGTTTTATAAGTTGTATTGTAAAAATATAAAATTATAAAGATTGAGATAGGACCGCCGATAGCAAATCCAACAGAAGTAACTATTTGAGAAAGAGTCAACATAAATCCAGTAAGCGCAGGCAATTCTGCACCCATTTCTTTAAACATTTCGTCAAAAGTTGGAACGATAAAAATCAAAAGAGCAAGACTTATAGTGACGGCAAGTACTAAAACTGCTACAGGGTAAATCAAAGCACCTGTTATTTGACCTTTAATCTTACTTCTGGCTTCAAGTAATAAAGCTAATCTTTCAAGAACTTCAGATAATATACCTCCTGCTTCACCTGCCTCAATAAGACCAACAGTTATGGGAGTAAATATCCTTGGGTAATAATTGAGACATGAGGACAATTCCTCTCCACCTGCTAATTTTTTAGAGATATCAAAGATGCACGCTCCAAACTGCTTATTTGTTAAATTCTCAGCTAATAATTCGAGACCTTGAGCTAAAGGAACCCCACTTGTTAGCATTACCGACATTTGTCTAAAAAAGACTAAGAGATCTGGTTCCGGAACTTTTAATTTTGTATCTGCTTCATAATCTAAGTAAGATGATTCTCCAAAAGTTATACCGAAGACGGTAAGTGGAGGAGATTTTTTAGGTGATTTACTTCCTGCTGTTGGAGCACCATATTCAGCCATTTTTAATTATTTATAGCTTTTTTGTTGGAAGCTTTACCTAATGCTTCTTCCTTAGTAATTAATCCATCCTCATACAGTTTATTAAGACATTGCTCGAGAGTATTCATTCCATCTTGGCTACCTGTTTGAAGTTGTGAATAAATCTGACTTACTTTTTTTTCTCTTATTAAATTTCCAATTGCTGGAGTGTTGACCATCAATTCATATGCCAAAGATCTTTTACCTAATGTATTTTTACATAAAGTTTGTGACATTATTCCTGCAAGTGAAGTAGATACTTGGAGTCTTGCTTGTTCTTGTTGATCAGCAGGGAATACATCAACGATTCTCTCAACAGTTTTAGCTGCGGATGAGGTGTGAAGCGTTCCTAAAACTAAATGTCCAGTTTCAGCAGCCGTTATAGCAAGTTGAATAGTCTCGAGATCTCTCATCTCTCCAATATAAATAACATCTGGATCTTCTCTCAAAGCAGCTCTCAATGCAGTAGAGAAAGAATTAGTATCTCTTTTTACTTCCCTTTGATGAATAATAGAGTTTTTAGAGTGATTGAAAATAAATTCGATGGGATCTTCAATTGTTAAGACATGTCTGCATTGAGTATCAAGCATACAATTAATAAATGCTGCCAAAGTGGTAGATTTTCCAGAACCTGTTGGCCCAGTACATAATACTAATCCTCTGTGAAGTTTAGCTAATTCAACAAAAGAATCTGGCAGGCCTAAATCTTGCCACTTTGGTAGATCATTTGGTAAAAGCCTTAGAGTTAAACATCTTTTTTCATTGGCAACATAAGCATTAATTCTTAATCTTGATAAACCTTCAAGACCAATTGATGTATCAAGATCACCTGATTCATCAAATTCTTTTAATTTTTCTTCACCCAATAATTCCAAAAGTAATCTATCCATATCATCGGACTTTAACTCTTGTGGACTTATTTTAATATCAGAATTGACCCTAACTGCTATTGGAGAATTTTCCTCTAAATGTATATCTGAGGAACCTGCTTTCATAGCAAAACTAACTATTTCTCTTGCAATGGACATACGTTAATTTTTAATCTGATGTACAAACTCTTTTAACTTCATCAATTGTAGTTAAATGATCTTTAACTAACTCTATCCCATATTGAGTTAGAGTTAACATTGAATTTTCTTGAACTGCCAAATTTTCAACTTCTCTTGTTGTTTTCCCATCAGTTAAAGCCTTTTGTATTTTTCTATCTAGGACTAATAGTTCATAGGTACCTATTCTACCTTTATAACCTGTACCATTACATTTAGCACAAAGAGTTCCTTCTTTTTTTCTTGTCAATTTCTCTTCACTAGTTAATTTATTTGCATACATAACGGGGGTATTAATATTTATATTGAATTCTCTTGCTTCTTGTTCTTTTATTGGTCTTTTGACAGAACATCCAGTACATACTTTTCTTACTAACCTTTGAGCTAAAACCCCTCTAACACTAGAATTTAACTTATATTTTGGAACCTCCATATCCAAAAGTCTTGTCAAAGATGTACATGATGAATTGGCATGTAATGTAGTAAACACTAAATGTCCAGTCTCAGCGGCATCAAGTGAAGACTCTGCAGTCTCTGGATCACGAGTTTCTCCAATTAAAATAATATCAGGATCTTGTCTTAAAAAAGTTCTTAATAATTTAGCGAAATTTTCACCTTTAGCTTTATTCACTTGTACTTGGCTTATATCACCGCCAAGATTATATTCAACAGGATCTTCAGCTGTAACGATATTAACTTCTCCATTATCTTTTTCCCTCAGTGCAGCAGCTAATGTCGTTGACTTCCCGGATCCCGTTGGTCCCGATACTATTATGATTCCATTGGTTGTATTCATAATTTTCCTGAAATCTTTTCTGACTTTTTCAATATGTATCAATGTATCTAAATTCAATACAGATGCATCACTATTCAATATCCTTAAAACCATTTTCTCTCCATCTTTTATTCTTACCGTTGAGCAACGGAATTCCATTCTGTTGCCTTCAAATTTTCTAAGAATTTTCCCATCTTGACTTGCTCTTTTCTCTGCAATATCCATATTTGCCATATTTTTTAAACAGGCAACTAATTGTCCTCCAGCTTTTCTTGGCATTGTCATGAAATTTTGCATTACACCATCTTTCCTAACCCTAATTTTGTACTTATCTTCTTTTGGCTCAATATGAATATCTGATACATTATCTTTTTTGGAGTTAATAAGTATTGCTCCTGCAGCATTTTGGATTTTACTTTCTAGCATTTCTGTTGCTAAATCTAGATCTTCTTCCTCTACTTGCGCTAAACCATCATCATCAAATTCAAAATCAAACTTTTCATCATCAACATCTGTAGTTGCCTTGATAGCTTCTAATACTGCATCTTCATCAAATTGAGATGTCTCTATACTTTCCCCGCTTATAAATCTTTCTTCAGAAGCAAGATCTAAAATTTCCTGTATTTCTTCTTGAGATTTCTCTACAAATTCACATTTTTTGCCTGATTGACTTAACCTCGCCTTTATTGGTTCTGCAATAGTTCCAAGATAAGAATAATTAGCGATTGCAATTTTAATTACCCCTGGCTCCATCGGCAAAGATGTCTCTGTATACAAGGGGACAACAAGATTATCTCTACACCACTGAAGAGAAAAATATTTATCAACTAATTTTCTTACACTTGTGGCTGTAACCTTACTTTCCATTTTTAATTATCTCCAACACTCGCATTCAGGCTTTGTCCTCCTGTACTTAGGACTATTACATAATCTTGGCTTCGTACCAGGACATTTTTGCGTTTGTCCTGTATATTTATTTTCAAAAGTTTCTTTTATTATTCTCTGCCTTTCTGCTTCCTCTTTCCTTTTTCTTTCCTCTGCTGCTGCTGCTGCTGCTTGTTGTCTCTGCCTTTCTAGTTCTTCTTGTACACAAGGAGTACTGTTATAAGCTGCTGGACTTGTGGTTTCTTGACCTCTACAAAGCCAAACTTTTTTTCCGCAAGGATCTTCTCCACCAATTGGACCGTAGGTATATTCTCCTTGCTTATTATTACTTAATGCATTATTTCTATCTTGAATACAAGCTTGGGTTTTTCGCTTTAAATCATATTCCGTCCAAGCTGCCTTACTTGTAAATTCATTTCCAGAATGGAACCAGTAAGGTACTCCACCACATTCAGGATTTTTTGTTTCTGAATTACCATTAGGACTTATATAACTTTTATTGCTTGATTTATTAGACCTCCAATCGTTACAAGCTTGTCCATACTTAGCTTTTAAAGCAGCTTCTACGGCGGAAGCACTGCTTACGGGAGTACCTTCAAATGCCCAAACTTTTTTTGTACAATTTTCTTTTTCTTTATCCCAACTAACGAACTCTCCACTACTAGATTTGGAAAGCCATGTTTGGTAATTGGAAAGACATGTTGATTTTGCTTTTGCTATTTTAGCTAACCTTTCGAATTCTAGTTTTTGAGCTTCAGACAAACCGCAATTTTTGCCCGCCCATCCTTTACAAGAATTTAGTGCATTCGGATTGTCCGAAGGAGTTGCTGTTTTTAAAACTTTTCCTTCGCTAGAAATTCTAAAATCAAATCCATATAAGAAATTTTCCTTTTCGCTTGTAGGTTTAATAGCTACATGACTACATTTACTCTTGTTGCCGTCAATTTTAAAACCAAGGGTGCCTAATTTATCATTATCTAATTCGTCTGGGACGGCCTCATTTACAAACTTAACTGGATCTGTTGAAATTCTATATTTACCTAAGCAATCTGATGCATATGCATTCATAAGAGCTTTGGCTTCTTCTAACTTGGATATTTTGATACTATTTAATACATTCGGTATTGCAAATGATGCGAGTGTAGCAAGTGCACCAATAACTACTACAAGTTCTACTAAAGTAAATCCATCACTTTTCTTATATACTTTTTTCTTTTTATATTGGATCAATTTGTTTTACCAATATGTTTATATTTACCAAGTATATATTTAAGTGTATTTTCTCGCAAATTAATATAATTTTTTATTAATTAAAAATTCACTTAAGTTAATCATTAATTGAGATAATTAATTCTTTATCGTCTAACAAAATTGTAATTTCTGAATCAAATAAATTAAAATTTTTGACCTTTGCACCATTTGGTAAATATTTAGTATTTAAACCTCCTATTGAATTTTCAGTAATTGTCCCATCTTCTCCTAAATAATTAATAAGTGCATAATTCTCTTTTGAATATGTGATAAATCCTTTTAAAATAAGGTTTGATAATGAGTTGTTATTGCTATCGCTTTCTATAGCAAAAGGATCCTCTTTACCGTATTTGATAGATGAGGAAATTTCATTTCTTTTTTTAAATGGTAAAAGTTCGTTTTTAACTTTTATTTCTTTAATTACTTCAGAATTATCTTTGACTATTTCTACTTTTCTATTAGGAGGCTTGAAATTTGAAAAATCAAAATTATCTGTGGTTTCTTTTTTACTACAAGAAGAAATTGCCACTGAAATACTAATAAATATTAATAGTTTTTTTAAGAGTATTTTATTCATAAAAAAATCTCAAGTTTTTAAACTTGAGATCATTAGTTTGTTAATATTGAAAGTTAATTACCAAATTTTGGCTTTTCCATCAGATGCTAAGTCGCAGCCTGGAGCAGTTTCTAAACTACAAGTTTTTAATACCTCGCCCGAACTAGTATCCATTTCAATATAGAAATCTGACTCTGTAGATTTAGCAGCTGTAGCCTCACCGGAATAACAACTGTCTTTGTATTTTAGAGTCCCTTCCCATTTCTTCATTGTATAGCCAGAATAGTTCCCCTTTGTTGATTGTGCATCAGCAAAGGCTGTGGTCTTGTTGTCAGCGTCTCTTACAATACATTCTTTAACCATGTTTGCTAATCCGTTTTTAGCCGCAGAAGCTCTAGCATTAGCTTGAACGCCAACGAAAGCAGGAACTGCTACAGCTGAAAGGATTGCTAGAACGGCGATAACAACAACAAGTTCAACAAGTGAAAACCCTTCTTCACCAGGTTTTACATTTAAAACTTTCTGAGCCTTTTTTGATTTTAAAAAGTTTTCTAGGAGAGTCATAGTTAAATAAAGTAAAATTAACTCTTAATATTATTGAAATTATATACTTTTAAGAAAGAAAGTACAACTAATAAATAATTATGTTTTCTTTAATTAATATTTTTTGGGAATTTTTGATTGGGATATGTATTGGGAGTTTTTTAAATGTCGTGATTTTTAGATTGCCAAATGAGATGTCTGTACTAAAGCCTAGAAGTTTTTGTCCTAAATGTAAGAATAAAATAAAATGGTATTTAAATATTCCACTTTTAAGCTGGATAATTCTTAAAGCTAAATGTAATTATTGTTCTTCTAAAATAAGTGCTAGATACCCATTAGTAGAATTAATAACTGGTATTTTATTTGTAATTTTTACTAGTGCAGAACCTTATTTTTATGATTTTAATTTAATTAACCCATTTGAAAAATTATTTAGTTGGATTTTTCTATCTATACTAATTTCAATCAGTTTGATTGATTTTGAACATTTTTGGATTCCACAATCATTAATTAATTTTGGATTTTTAATTGGCATTGTAAATTTATTATTAACCGAATTTTATAAAATTGATTCATTGATAAATAGTATTTTTTTTAAAGGGATATTAGGGGCATTAGTTGCTTATTTAATCTTTGAATTTTTGAGAGTATTTTCAAAATTTGTTTTTAAAAAAGATGCATTAGGTAAAGGAGATTCTAAGTTGGTTGCAATGTTGGGACTTTGGCTTGGACCAATTGGGATTTTATTAGGTATCGGTATTTCATATGTTGTAGCTTCATTATATTTATTGATAGGATTTCAAATAAAAATAGTAAGAAAAGGACAATTAATTCCATTCGCTCCATTCTTATCTTTTGGTAGTTTGGTAGTTTGGTATTTTGGAAATGAAGTATTAATAAAAGCAATCTATCTCCAATAAAATTGGACGTTTATCATTTACAAAATTTCTTTAAGAGTTTAGTCGCTGCACCATCAATTTTAGAATAAGAAAAAGCTTCTCTTTCAATGTACATTACATCTTCAGAATTTTGACTGTATACATTATGAGATAAGTTTAAATTAATTTCTTTTGAAAACTCTAAAGGGAGTCCTATTCTTTTTGGGAAACTATTTATTGAATCATTAAAACAACTCTGAGCGACATGTATTGATTCATGTCTCAAGACATCGAGAAATGTAGGAGAACCCATATTAATGACTTTAAAGTCTATTACTATGAGATTTCTATTTGGTACCCAAAGACCTAATGCACCACTTTCAATATTTGATAATGTATTATTTATTTCTAAGTTATTAATTTCTTTAAGGAGAGTTTGAATATTTTGTCGATCCTCTTCATAAAAATCACTCCCAAGTCGAACCCTTTTTTTTATTTCAGTTAATGATAAATCTCCCTCTCCAGGTTTCTTTTTATAGCTATAAAATGATCTACCATCGTTTGTATAATTTAATTTAGGAGTTAATCCCTTATCAGCTTGATTCAGCTCAAATATTAAATTATTTACATTTATTGAATCAAATTTATTACTAGTTTGAATTATTTTTAGAGAATTTCCGTTTGAGTTTTTAATACTTGAAGTATTGCAAGAATTTAAAAAGATAGAAAAAAATAAAATTAAAAAATATTTAAAGCTTTTAAATAATAAATTCATTAAGATTTTTTATTAAAAGGAATTTTATTATATGAAGGATTTAATTTTTCTAATCCAATATGAATTAATACAATTATTTCTAAATATAAAAGGTTAATAAATAATGAAAAGTGTTTCTTTTTATTAGTAGGATTTTTTCTAAATTTATGAGTATTATATAGTACTTGAATTTTATTAATTTGATTAGCGATCTTGGGATATTTTTCAGCTAATCTATATGATATTGAAATGAGTGTTTCTGCTTCATATATATTAAATGAATATTTACTTATAAAATATAAATAAATATTCATATTTCTTTTAATTATATTATTGCTATTTGTTTTATCTAATAGTAGAAAAATGATAGTAATAGATAAAATTAAGGTAAACATAATTATTGAAATTATTCTATTAAGAATTATATTTCCTGAGAAAGTTATTATTTTATTATTAAAATCTAAACTCCTTATCAAGGTATTTAATCTTATTTCTAATAGAGATAAATTATTGATTAAATCCAACTTGAAATTTTGTGCGAATTTTTGCATGATAAATTTATTTTCTGTTAGTAATAATGAATCTTGTATCCTTTCAGGAGCAATCCAAAAAGTTGGGTCTATTCTTATCCAACCCTTTCCCTTTATCCATACCTCACTCCAAGCATGAACATATGAATTATCTATTAATAAATAGTTCTTATCCTCATAATTCTTTAATTCCTTTCCTCCTTGGTAACCAACAACAACTCTTGCCGGAATATTTGCATGATTCATTAGTAAAGTAAAACTACCCGCAAAATGTTCACAGAAGCCAGTTTTTTTGTTGAAAAGGAAATCATCATATGGTGCTTTTTTATTCATCAATCCAGGATTCATTGAATATTTATAACCACCCTCTTTAAAAAACTTTTCTGCTTTATATATTATTGCTTCTTGGTTTATTGATTCGTTTGCCCATTTCTTTCCTAAAGCATAAGCTTTTTTATTATAGTTTTTATCAATATTATTTTTTCTCTTATTGGGCGAAATTAATCTCCATGAATTTTTAATCGAACTTAATTGATACTCTTTTCTTTTTTTTAAATCTTTTTCACCTATAAGTTTACCTTTATTTGATATTCTCATGTTTCTATCAACGGGATTTCCATATCCACTCCAAGGCCTTTCTTGTATATAGTTTGGTTCTAAAATCCAAGTTTCAGCATTTATGTTATTTATATTATTTTCTATAGAGGAAATTGGATTGTTATTTAATGTATAACTGCTATTTTTATTAGTATTGCTAATCCAAGTATTGTCTTTAAATTGATCTAATACAAATACTCTCCAATATCTTTCATCATTATTTGGTAATTTATTATCAAAAAAGATTCTTCCTACTAAGTCGCTTCCTTTAGCTAGACTGCTAATATCTCCAGGCCTTAATTCATTATTAATTCCGGTTTTTGCTAATGTTTGCGAATTTATATTTAACCAAGGTTTTGCTTTAGGTATTAAAATATATGAAAAGAAAGTCAAGGGAAGAAATGATAATAAAACTAATAGTTGTTTAATAACATTTTCACTTTTAGAATTATTAATAAGTAATAGGCTATATATTAATAAAGCTATACAGATTAGATTTACAAAATTACTTATTAAATTAAGATTAAATAATGCACTTGTTCCAATACTTAAAAATAGTAAGAGAATAATGTTTTTCGTTTTTATATCATTTTTAGATTCTATTAACTTTATTGATGTTAGTAACCAAAGTAAATTATTTAATGTTAAAAACCATAGATTAAAATTATTTATTAAAACTAAATAAGTATTAATTATCCAACTAAATAGTTCAATTAATGTTATTTTATTAATTTGTTTTTGATTCGTTTGATAACGGCTAAGGAAATAAATATTTATTGTTGAACAAATTATGACTGAAGTAAATAATTTTTGTGAAATTAATAAATTTAAGAAATTTATTATAAAGACAATAAATATAATTCTAAAACTATTCATTTATTGAATTTTGCTAGAAGATATAAACTTTTAAGGTAATGGGAATAACCTTTATTTGGTGAAATATCTATTTCTTTATTTATTTTAATACCGTATAAATTATTTTTAATATATTCATCATGTATTTCAAAACATAAATTTTGCAACCCTATTTCTAATGGTACTAATTTATTTAATTGAAGAATTTTTATATTCTTGTAGTTATTTTCATATATTTTAGTTTGGAGGTTTTTTGATTTAGCAAGAATCTTCCAATAGATTAATGACTTTTTTTCTCCTTTTTGATATGCTTTAATATCTTTTAATTCATCACCAGAGATACCCTGATAATTTGAAATATTTGAATCTTCATTGACAGAAGAATATTGAAAAGTGACTTTACCTTTAATTCTTTCTGGGGCCACTATTATTTTTGTAAATGGTTTCCAGTAAAACCAACAATTAAAAAGAGATAATGGCGCTGATGATTCACCGTAAATTACATCTGGATCGTAGATTCCTCTACCCTTCGTTTGAGATGCAATTGAAATTTTCTTATATCCCTGAAAATTTTTTATTGAATGGAAATTATTTAATTGATTCAAAAATTTCAAACGAAGTCCATTCCTACATATTTTTGAATTAATTATTATTTCATAATTAACTTCAGAATTTGCAAATTTTATATTTTGATCAGCGGATGATAATTCAAGACCATGTAGATTAAAATGTGTAAGGAATATGCTTATCAAAAATATTACTACCATTAAATATGATAGGAAAATCGTGAAATTTACCTCTAAATTTGTACCTAAAATATATAAAACGATTATTGTAATAAGCCAATATATTCCAAAAATGTTTGGAAATATATAGAGATTACGAAAGCCAAGTTTTATTTTGGGGGATTGTTTCGTAAATCTTTTATAAAACCATTTCTGTTTAACGAATTGCATCTACCTCTTTTAATATTTTTTCTGAAAATGATTCGTTTTCTTTAAAGCCATTATCCAATCGATGTTCTGTCACTGACTTAAATATAAACTTTACGTGATCAGGAAAAACTGAATCTTCACCTTTTACGTAAGCACAAGCTTTAGCAGCATTTATTATTCCAATAGCAGCTCTAGTACTTAATCCTCCGTTTTTTGCTTTTCTACTTTCTGTGATTAAATCTAAAATATATTCATATATTTCATTTGAAACAAAAACATCTTTTAGATTGTCTTGAATTAAAATAAAATCGTTAATTGAAAGGACTTCACTAATTTCCTCAGGGTTTATATTCTCACCTTTTAAAATTCTTTTCTCTGAATCTCTATTTGGTTTACCTAAGGATATTCTCATCAAAAAGCGATCTAATTGTGATTCAGGCAATGGCGAAGTACCAATTTGATTTATTGGATTTTGAGATGCAATAACAAAAAAAGGTGATGGTAGATTTTTGATTTCTCCCTCTACATTAATGAGTTTATTATTCATTGCCTCTAGTAAAGCGCTTTGAGTTCTTGGACTCGCTCTATTTATTTCATCTGCCAGTAAAACGTTAGTAAAAATTGGTCCAGGTTCAAACTGAAATGAAGAATTAGTAGTATTGAATATATTTATTCCTATAAGATCAGAAGGCAAAAGATCATTTGTGAACTGTACTTTTTTATATTCTAGACCAATACATTTGGCTAAAGCTTTTGATAATGTTGATTTACCTGTTCCAGGCAAATCTTCAATTAATAAATTACCATTTGCAACTAAGCAAATAACAGCGAGCATTATCTCATTTTCATTTCCTATTATTACTTTCTCTAATTCAGCAATTAACTTCTTTATCTTATTATTCATTTTTAACTATCTATGTTATCTAATGATAAATAAATTTTTTATTTAGGCATATTCTATTTATGACCATGATATTAGTAAAACATTTTTTTATTAATAATGGATATTTTAGAAGTGATTAGTACATTTCTAAACTGAAGCATGGTAATTTTTTGGTATAAGTGCAGGTATTTTCTATAAGACTAATATTATTAATTTATTCGGTATTCTTTCGAAAAATTTTGTTTGACTCGAGAAAAAATAAAGTTAATATAAAAAATATCAAAGATTTGTTCACGACTCTTATATTTTTAAATAATGAATAAGAAGAAATATAAAGCTAGGATTATTCAATCAGTTTTTTTTGTATTTATAGGTTTCTTTTTAGGTGTTGGGGCTATATGGCCAGGGATTGTCACAGATACAGGGAGAAAATGTTTTTTTAAAATAATCAAAGATGGGAGTGATGGCAATGTATCACTAAGTACAATCTTTTCAATAACTCCTAATTATCTTATGAAAATTAAAAACGCACAAAATAAATATTTTAAAGTTTTATTAGTGGGTGATTTTTGTTTCAGAAAGTTTTAATACCTTCTGAAGAGAAAATATTTAATTTAGAGAAACTAGATATATTTGGCGTACACAAGTACCAATATTATTTGAAAAGAATTGGAAGGCTGGATTTCAATTCATATCAAAATGAAGCCTGATGAAAACCCATAACAAAAGATTTTCAGTTCTAATTACTAAATTCCCTACTAAAACCCATAATAGAAATTTATTACTATCTGAATGTTAATGGCGATTTATGACAAGACTAATTTTTTTAATTTCTACTAATCTAGCTCTATAACAAAGATTAAAATAAATTTGCAAGCTTATGCGGACTCAAAACAATATCTGACAATTTATGGGGGCGAAGGGGTGGGATTCGAACACACTACCCCTTTGCAGACAAACTAGTTGTAAGACAAGTGAATTTTATTAATAGCAATGGATTTGACTTATTTAAAGGAACTATCTTACCGAAGTCTTATCATTTTTTTTTTATAAATAATCAAGTATTCTCCTAAATAAAGAAGCTAAAATAGAGGGACTTTTTTGATTAATCAAATGTTTTTGAGGAATGTTCGAGTAATACATTTAATTCTAAGATTTCTTCTTTGGTAAATTCGCGATATTTCCCTGTTGGTACGTCTAACTTAATATTCATAATCCTCACACGCTTTAATGACTGTACTCTGTAGCCTAAGGACTCACACATCCTCCTAATCTGACGGTTAAGTCCTTGAGTGAGTATGATTCTGAATTTTTTTGGACCCAACTGTTTTACGAAACAATTCTTAGTTATGGTGTCTAGTATTTTAACTCCATTACTCATGCTTTGAATAAAATCTCTATTAATCGGACGATTAACGCTTACGATGTATTCTTTTTCATGATTATTTCTTGCTCTTAGTATTTTATTTACGATATCTCCATCATTAGTTAAAAGAATCAATCCCTCACTGGGCTTATCCAATCTTCCAATAGGAAAAATTCTTGTAGGATATTTAATGAAATCTATTATATTGTCGCGTTCTACTTTTCTATCTGAGGTGCAAACAATTCCAACAGGTTTGTTGAAGGCTAAATATATATTTTTTTGTTTCTTTGGTTTTTCTATTCTTTGACCTTCAACTTCTACTTGATCACCTTCGTGTACCTTTGTACCTATTTCTGGGATTTTACCATTAATCGTTACCTTCCCTTCTTCAATGAGTCTATCTGCTACTCTTCTAGAACAGTAACCGACTTCACTTAAATATTTATTTATTCTGGTAGACATTTCGTCAAAGTTACCTTTTATTTATTTTAAATTTAGTTAGCGTCTCTAAAAAAAATATAATATCTTTATTTTAACCAATAGATTTAGAATGAATAATTAAATTACAATTTTGAAGGGATACTCTTCTGTCTGAAACTATTGATCTTCTACTCACTGTTTAAATTCTAGTTTTCTTGCGAGTCTACGAATCACTAACCAATTTGCCTCTTTTATTTAAATAATAGAACTACTCATTGTTTGCTCTTAGGGTTTTATTTATCAATTATTAACGTGCTTGCATCACTACATATGAATATTGATAAATCATTTTTTATAAAAGATGCCTACACATATACCAAAAATGTTCTATATCGATAGTGGTCGTTTTGAACTTATCAGTTTCTATTTTTCTAGAAGATGACCTTTGCATTACGACTTTTATTGATGGATGCTTCATTGAATATACAGGTTTGAAACCTGCTTTTTTTGCTTCGCTATGAAGATCTCTCTTTTGATAGGAATCCATTCCGCAGAATAATATAGAGGGTTTATTATCTAATCCTTCTTCTGATTTAAGCATTCTATATTTTAAAACTTTTGCAATCTTTTCTAATTCCCACATTATTATTTATTCAAAAAATACTTAACCTTTACTTATAGTATTTAATGACACTAAATACGCCAACAAAAAGAATTATAATTGCAACACCATAAAAAACGAAAGGAATAATCGGATATTTATATAAAGTATTTCTAACTTTCTGCTTAACCTTATCTTTATTAAATTCGGGCAAAACAAATTCTTTTTCTCTAGGGGGCAATCCTAAATCTTTTCTTCTTTTAGCTTCTCCCATCTTAAAAACAAATCTATTAAAATAATACTCATATAGATATTATCTGGTTTTAAATACACTCTTTATTTTAGTTTTTGTTAAAGTAAATTTTTGATTTGAACAATGAAAAAAGGATTTGCAACAACAACTTCAAGTATCAACAAATTAAAAAAAATTATATCTTCAAAAGAACCCAAAGGTAGGCTCATTCCATGGTCTCCTTGGCCATCAGCAAATTTTCAGACTCGCTATCCTGCTTTTCCTCTAGTTCTCACATTATTAATTGTTTTAGTTGGCCAATGGTATATTTCTCTTTTGATATAATTTAAACGTCCATATTAAATTTAAATTTAAAATAAGTTGAGGATATTAAATAAATTTGTTTTTCTTTTTGTTGTTTTTTGCCCATTTACAAGCAGTAGTTGTTCCAGTATTTTTTGGAATTAAATCAATTAATAAATTCAAAAATATTAAAAACCATATTTTTATTCCCTTTGCTTTTATTTTTTTAGGTTTGGCATCAATGTTTGAGATGATTGATCATACAAACACAAATTGGATTTATATAGATCACTCTTCTCTCTTTAATTGGCTTTTTTATACTTTTCTTGCATTAGGCCTAACAAGTTTAACCATATCAGTTATTAAAAATAAATTTGCTATTGGAACAAATATCTTCCTGTGTTTTTGCTCAATAGTTTCCTATTTGTTAATTGATAAAACGATCGCTCTATCATTACAAGTAATTATTAGTATATTTTTGATTATAAATTGGCAACGAATGTTTAAAGATTGGATCTTCATTGCTTATCCAATCTTTGGCATTATTTTTACAACTTTCTTTGGAACAAATCTATCGATAACGGGGGATCAAATTTGGCATATTTTTATTGGTCCATCAGGAACCATAAGTGTAATTACTTTTTATTTAGTATTGAAAAGATCAAAAAATAAATTTCCTGAGATTTTGAAATGAACAGATTTATTCTTATCTCAATCTTAATTTTATTAACTTTAATTGTTTCACCAAATAAAATGCTAGCTGAGACACCTCTTGATGTTTATATGAATGATTTTTACTCTAAATCAAACGAAGCCAGTAAAATCCTCAAAGAAATAGAAACCACCCTCAAAGAGGGCTCTAGAAAAAATGTATGTTCAAGACAGAGAGAAGCTGCAAGGTTAGGATTATTAGCTAATAAATCCTTAATTAAAGCATTTGAAGTAGGAGGAACAGAACCACCGATGGAAGCTATAAAATTTAGTCAAAAAAGATGGGAATCTATTTTCAATGAATGTTAAAAAAAAATGCAACTAAACAAAAACTTATGAAGTTCTTTAAATTTGCATTCTTACAGATTTGCTAATAAACGGTATTTCAGGTTCAACGCCATTAATACACTGGAAGATAGAAAAAATAAAAATAGATAGTGTAAATATAAATACTATTGAACCAAATTCAACTAAAGGCAAAATACGTAATAGATAACTAATTATGATTAACGCAATATCAAGGAGTAATGCTTGGCAAGCGTTATATCTTATAAAATAAGGGACATTAGGATTTCTTACAACTCCTGCAAACAATATTATAAAAAATAATAAACCCCCAAAAGGTAAGGATCTTTCAATTATCGCAACAGGGAATGTGAGCAATAAAAGTACTTTTAAAAAAGAAAATTTATAGAATAAATAATATCCAAAAGGCAATGAGGCCTTCAATGGCAAAGTGTAAAAAATAACTGAAGTTGCTCGTTGAATTATTTGATTCAATTAAAACCTACCCTTTAATATTTAATTTAACTTATTTTCATCAAAACCAACTTTACGAAATATCATTGTGTATAAACAATTAAACTTTTAATGAGAATCTTACATACCATGTTGAGAGTTGGTGATTTAGATAAGTCTATTGATTTTTATGTAAATAGATTAGGGATGAATCTTATAAGAAGGAAAGATTATCCTCATGGAGAATTTACTTTAGCTTTTGTTGGCTATGGTTCTGAGAAAGATAATGCAGTAATTGAGTTAACTCATAATTGGAGCAAGAAATCAGAAGACTATGAGCTTGGAAATAAGTATGGACATATAGCTATTGGTGTAAAAGATATATATT
>QCUA01000028.1 GCA_003210915.1 Prochlorococcus sp. AG-676-L21
TTCTATATCTCCAATAATTCCAGAAAAAGACTGAGCAAAATTGTTTTTATCGATATCCTTAGATTTACAAATAAAAACTTCAGATGACTTAGTAAAAGTTTTAATGTCAACTATTAAAGTTTGCAAAAAGTTAGTTAATTCAACATTATCTGAAATTAAGTAAACAGGAACCAGTTGAGATGGTTTAAGTCCTAACTCAACCCTAAGATTTCTAATCAATCTAATTATTTCAAATAGCTCTTGAAAGGATTTATCTATTTGAGAATTTATATATTTTTTTTCTAATACGGGCCATTTCTGAAGAGATAATAAAATTTGTTCAGGTTTTATTTGCAATTTATGCCAAAGTTCTTCTGTGATATGTGGCATAAAGGGATGCATCATAACCAACACATCAGTTAGTACTTTGATTAATATTTTTTCAGATATTTTTCTGTTATGGGATTCTTTATTATTAAATTTTTGTTTTGCAAATTCAACATACCAATCACAAAAGTCATTCCATGCAAATTCATATAATAATTTTGCAGATTCGCCTAATTTATATTCAATTAAAAGATTAGATACTTTTGTATTCAACTGATTTAATTTTGATAAAATCCATTTATCAGATAATTCTAAATATTTTTCATCACTCTCATTTAAAGAATAATTTTCAAAAGAAGTTTTATTTATTAAAACAAATTTAGTAGCATTCCAAAGTTTGTTTGCAAAATTCCTTGATGCTTCAACTGTTGAAGAAGTGTTTTCTTTCCTATCAAAATCAAGCCTTATATCCTGACCAGCCCCAGCGACCTCACGAATTAAAGCAAATCTCAAAGCATCAGAACCATATTTATCAATCAACAGCAAAGGATCAATTCCGTTACCTGAACTTTTACTCATTTTTTTATTATTTTCATCTCGAACTAAACCATGAATATAAACATCTTTGAATGGAATATTATTCGTAAAAGTTTTCCCCATCATTGTCATTCTTGCTACCCAAAAGAAAATAATATCGAAACCAGTAACTAAAACACTATTTGGATACCATTTTTTAAAATCTGCATCATTGGTATTAGGCCACCCCAATGTAGAAAAAGGCCATAAACCACTTGAAAACCAAGTATCTAAAACATCCTTATCACGAATAAGTTGCAAATTAGACCCAAATTCTTTAATAGCTTTGCTTAATGCTTCTTTCTCATTTCTGGCAACAACATATGGAGTATTTTGATCTATTGAGTCTTCTGATTGTTGTAATACATACCATGCAGGAATTTGATGTCCCCACCATAATTGTCTACTAATACACCAATCATTGATATTATCTAACCAATCTTTATAAACTTTCTCCCAACGCTGAGGAATAAAGGTAGGCTTTTTAGAATCAATTTCTTTAAGACAACTTGAAGAAATATTGTCCATTTTCAAAAACCACTGGGTTGACAATAATGGCTCAATTGGCACTTTTCCTCTATCAGAAAAAGGTACTGTATTTTTATAGTTTTCTATTTTAGTTAATAAACCTAAAGTATCTAATTCCTTAATGATTTGTTTTCTAGCCTCAAATCTATCTAAATCCTGAAACTTTCCTGCATTAATATTAAGAGTTCCATCTTTATTCATTATGTTGATTTGCTTTAAGTTATTCCTTTTGCCGATAGCAAAATCATTAGGATCATGAGCTGGGGTAACCTTTACGCAACCTGTGCCAAACTCCTTATCAACATGTATGTCAGAAATAACAGGTATTTCTCTATCAACAAAAGGTACTTTCACTTTTTTATTAATATATTTTTTATATCTTTCATCGTTTGGATTTACAGCTAAAGCGGTATCTCCCAATAAGGTTTCAGGTCGAGTTGTTGCGACCTCTAAATATTCATCTAAGATTTGCCCCTGATCAGAAATTAGTGGATATTTAAAATGCCATAAGTATCCATTAACCTCCTGCATTTCAACTTCAAGATCACTAACTGCTGATTGAGAGGCTGGACACCAATTAACTAAATATTCACCTCTGTAAATCATTTTTTTCTCATGCAAAATATTAAATGCTTCAACAACTGCTTCATTCAATTTTTCATCTAAAGTAAATCGTTCCCTTTCCCAATCAACGGAATACCCTATCCTCTTTAATTGGGATATTATTTTACCCCCACTTTGCTCTTTCCAAATCCAGGCTCTTTTTAGAAATTCTTTTCTGCCAATATCTTCGCTATTTTTACCCTCAGCTTTTAATTGTTTTTCAAGAATAGTTTGAACGGCTATTGAAGCATGATCAGTACCAGGTAAACACAAAACATTTTTACCAAGAAGTCTTTGAAAACGAATAATCACGTCTATTAATGCAGTATTGAAAGCATGGCCCATATGCAAAGACCCTGTGACGTTTGGAGGCGGAATAACTATACAAAAAGAATCCCCTTTATCACTAGGATTAGGACTAAATGCTCTTAAACTATCCCATTGCTTTTGCCATTTTTGTTCTACCTGTGAAGGCAAATAATTATTTAATGTAAGTTCATCATTCGACTTATTCATTTGCAATAGTTATTTCATTAGCTTTTTACTTATTTTATATTGATAGAAGCAAATAATTTAAAAAAATATCAGTTTGCAAAATATATGTAAACCTACAAGAGTTTAAAACCAGATCCGCAAGCACACCTCTTGGCATTTTTAGGAGTTGAGATAAGAAAACCTCCACCACTTAAATCACTGTAATAATCAAGTCTTAAATCTTTTAACAAAGAAAAATTTTTAGTATCCGCATATAAAGTTATGCCTTCAGTTCTGGATATTGGAGATCCATTACATGTACCTGGTTTTAATTTAATGTGCATCCATCCTTCCGAGCCTATATCATCTTTGATTAAATCAATAGACATTTCACCCGGCGATCCACCAAAGGATGCCTGCCTTGAAAGCTCTGATGCTGCAGTTTGACTGATTGAAAGATTAACGATCTCAGTCATTGTTATAAAAAGAAAATGGGCGATCCAGGGTTCGAACCAGGGACATCCTGCTTGTAAGGCAGGCGCTCTACCGCTGAGCTAATCGCCCTATAAAATTACATTCTAGTAGATGAAGTTGAAAATTTTATACTAAGTATTTAAATATTTCATGATTAAGGCAAAATTGAATAAATAAAATACAGTTTTATGAACTTAAACAATGAATATAACAATCAGAAAGATAGTGATTTAAACACTTTAGAGAGTTTCAAGATTTTAATATCAAATATTAAATATTTAAAAGATAAAACTTGGGGCTGCCCATGGCAAAAAATACAGTCACATATATCCTTGATCCCATTTTTAAATGAAGAAAGTAGTGAATTTATTGATGCAATATATGAAAAAAACGCGAATAATATTTGTGAAGAATTAGGAGATCTTTTATTACAAATAATGCTTCATGCGGAAATTGGCTGTGAAGAAAAAGAATTTGAATTAAAAGATGTTATTGAAAATTTAAATAAAAAAATTATTAATAGACATCCATATATTTTTAAAAAAAAAGAAAAAGTATCTTTAAAAAAGTCACAAGAAATTTGGGAAAATATTAAAAATTCAGAAAATAAGAAGTTCTATAAGAAATCATCAATTAGTAGACAATTGAATTCAAACATAAAAAGTTTACCTGCCACTATAGGATCGAACCAGATTACCAATACTGTTAAAGAATACGGTTTTAAGTGGGAAAGTAGTAAAAAGATTTTTGATAAATTAGATGAAGAAATATGCGAATTAAAAGAGGCAATAAAAAGCAAAAAGGCAAATGATATAAAAGATGAATTTGGAGATGTTTACTTTACTTTGATAAGTCTTTCAAACTTTCTAAAAATAAATCCAGAATCATCTCTTCAAAAAACTAATAAAAAATTTTTAGACAGATTTGCAATAATTGAAGATCAAGTAGGAGATAATATTAAAAAACAAAACCTAAAAGATTTTAAGCGGCTTTGGGAAGTTGCTAAAAAAACACTAATGAGAGAAAAATTGAAAAAAAAATGAAAGATATGCCAACGTGGATAGATGAGTACCACAAAGGCTCAAGATTTGGGCTCAATGGGACAGTATTACTTAAAAAAAATTCTAAATATCAAGAAATTCTCATTATAGAGAATGATTTTTATGGTAAAGCTTTAATGTTAGATGGATGTTGGATGACGTCATTGAGAGACGAAAAATATTATCATGAATGCCTTGTGCATCCAGCTTTAAGTAGCATTGATAAAAAATCTCACGTACTGATTATTGGAGGGGGTGATGGTGGGACTGCAAGAGAATGCTTAAAATACTCTCAAGTTGCAAAAATTGATTTGGTAGAAATTGATGAAGAAGTCATAAAAGTATCTAAAACATTTTTACAAGAAATTGGAGGGGAAGCGTGGAGTGATAAAAGATTAGCTATACATATTGATGATGGAGTTAAATGGGTAGAAAAAACTAAAGATAATTTTTATGATGTTATTTTTATAGATTGTTCAGATCCATCAGAATTTTCTGATTTATTATTTACAGATTCCTTTTATAAAGAATGTAAAAGAATACTTACGAAAAAGGGGATATTAGCGACTCAAAGTGAATCGCCTGAATCATTCAAAAATATTCATATACATATTTTGAAATCACTCAATAAAATATTCAAATTATCTGAAACTATGTATTCATTTGTGCCCATATATCCAAGTGGTATTTGGAGTTGGACATTTGCTTCAGAAGAAGAATTAAATTTATCAAAAGTCAATTACAAAGAAGTCATGAAAATAGAAAAGAATTGTGATGTTTGGAATTTAAATTTTCAAAATGCTGCATTCAAAATGATGCCAAATAAAATTGTAAAAGAACTCAATTCCTAAAAATGATCAATAAAAATTTATTTGATAACGAAAGTGCAATTTTTATGGGGGCTAAAAGAAATCCCGATGATTGTTCAATTGGAATATTTGGAGTCAATTATGATGGTACATGCTCTTATAAGTCAGGGACTAGATTTGGTCCAAATGCCATAAGGCTAGTAAGCACATGCTTAGAAACATTTTGTCCAAGATTAGGAAAAGATTTAGAAGATTTTAATTATGTTGATTTTGGTTCACTAGAAATAGATAAAAATGACTCAAAGTCTGTCATTAAATCAGTCAAATCAGCAACAGATTTCATTATAAGTAGAAAGCTTACTCCCATTATGCTTGGAGGTGAGCACTCTATTACTAGTGGTGCTATTGAGGCGTTAGTAAATAAATTTCCAGATCTGATTTTAATTCAACTAGATGCTCATGCAGATTTAAGAACCTCATATATGGGGAATGAACATAGTCATGCCTGTGCTATGCAAAGATGCTTAGATGTCTTACCTGAAAAAAAGATTTTGCAAGTCGGAATAAGAAGTGGCACCAAAGAAGAGTTTAAATTTATGAGTCAACAGAATCAATTAGTAAAATTCTTGCCAGGAGGAAATGCTCAAGAATTTAAAAAAGCTCTTCTTCCTTACTCTAATTCTCCAATATATTTAACAATAGATTTGGATTGGTTTGATCCAAGTTTATTACCTGGTACGGGAACTCCAGAACCAGGAGGTTTCTTTTGGAATGACTTTGAAGTGATTCTTGAAACTTTAAAAGACTTTAGAATTGTCGCTTCAGATATTGTGGAATTATCTCCAGAAATTGATAACAGCGGAGTGAGTAGTGTTGTTGCCGCAAAAGTACTGAGAAGCTTAATTATGTCATTAAAAAATATGCAATAAAAAATTTCTAAACTAAAGTATGAAAAACTAAATAACTCATTAAATCTTTCATGGATTTGCTTAAAAGTCCACTTTATTCAAAATATATTAATTCAAATGCAAAGTTAGTCAATTTTGCAGGATGGGAAATGCCCATATCCTTTTCGGGATTAATAAAGGAACATGAATCAGTAAGAACATCAGCAGGATTCTTTGACATTTCCCACATGGGTGTAATTTCTCTTAAAGGAATTAATCCTAAAGACTATATTCAAAAATTTTTTCCTACTAATTTATACTCCTTTTCAGAAGGACAAGGGCTTTATACATTAATGCTCAATGAAAAGGGAGGAATAATAGATGACCTAATAATTTATGACCTTGGTCAACAAGAAGGGGATATCTCAGAAATTTTTTTAATAGTAAATGCAAGCAGATACCAAATTGATTTTTCTTGGATTAAAAATAACTTAAATACTAACAAGATTTCTATATCAAACGCCAAAAAAGATAAGGTCCTTTTTGCACTACAAGGCAAAAGTGCCTTTCAATTATTTGAAGAATGGATTGAATCATCGATTTCATATATCCCTTACTTTGGTTGTGAATATAAAATTTTTAAACATATTTCAATTGAAGAAAAAATTTTCTTTTCGAAAACAGGATACACTGGAGAAAACGGTTTAGAAATCCTATTATCCGCAAAAGCAGCAATTAATTTATGGGATTTCTTAGTTTCAAAAAATATTGAGCCTTGTGGATTAGGTGCAAGAGATACCTTAAGACTTGAAGCCGGAATGCACTTATATGGACAAGATCTAGATGAAACAACTACACCATATGAAGCCGGATTAGGTTGGCTAGTACATTTAGAGAATAATCATGAATTTTTTGGGAGAGATTTTCTTGAAAAACAATCAAGATTAGGTATTAAGAAAAAGTTAGTTGGTCTAACTATTGAAGGAAGAGCTATTGGAAGAAAAGGATGCGAAGTATTTAAAGATGGAGAAAATATTGGTACAATAACAAGCGGCAGTTGGTCCCCTACTAAGCAAAAGGCAATAGCTTTTGCATATATTCAAAATTCTTACGCTACTTTAAATAATGTTATTGAAATTTTAATCAGAGGTAAAACATTCAAAGGGACTATCACGAAAAGAGCTTTTTATAAAAAAGATAATTAACTAAATTTACCCTTTAAGAATTATTATTATAAATTATTGCTCAATAAGTCATTTCTAGATGCGAAACAAAATTTGTGAAGAACTCAATAAGTCAGATATTGGGAAAGTAGTTGATTTATGTGGATGGGTTGATCGAAGAAGAGATCATGGTGGTGTGATTTTTATAGATTTGCGAGATCATAGTGGATTTATGCAAATTACTATTAATCCTGAAGATGGTGAAACTCTTTTTAAACAGGCTGAGATTCTAAGAAATGAAACTGTGATAATGGTTAATGGAATTGTTAATGAAAGGCCAAAAGATTCCATAAATAAAAATATTCTCACTGGAGAGTTAGAACTAAAAGTTAAAGATCTACAAATTCTTAATCAAATCAAAGATAATTTACCATTTCCTATCTCAGTACATGATTATGAAAATACAAAAGAAGAGCTTAGACTAAAATATAGATACTTAGATCTAAGAAGAGGAAAATTACTCGAAAATTTAAAAACAAGGCATAAAATTATTAAAGCAGTAAGAGAATATCTTGATAATTCTGGATTTACAGAGGTCGAAACACCATTACTGACAAAATCGACTCCAGAAGGAGCTAGAGATTTTTTAGTTCCAGCTAGGCTTTCAAACGGTGAGTTTTTTGCTTTACCACAATCTCCACAATTATTTAAACAACTTTTAATGGTAGGAGGGTTAGACAAGTACTATCAAATCGCAAAATGTTTCCGTGATGAAGATCTAAGAGCTGATAGACAACCAGAATTTACTCAGCTTGATATTGAAATGAGTTTTATAAGTGAAGAAGAAATCATTTCTTTTAATGAAAAACTAATAAAAAATGTATGGGAAAATGTACTAAATATAAACTTCAATGAGGAGTTTCCAAGAATGACTTGGCAGGAAGCCATGGACAACTATGGAACAGACAGACCAGATACAAGATATGAAATGTTACTTAAAAATTTAGGTGGGATACTTGGCAATATTGGTTTTAACATTTTCACTAAAGCAATTCAGAATGGTGGAGCAATAAAATCCATAACTATTAAAGATGGCAACACAAGTATTAGTAACGTTCGAATCAAACCTGGAGGAGATATTTTTAAAGTTGCCCAAGATGCAGGAGCTGGAGGTTTAGCATTCATAAGAGTTAAAGGAGATGAACTTGAAACAATTGGGGCAATAAAAAATAATTTAAATAAAGTTCATATTTCTAATATTTTAAAAATAACAGAAGCAAAAGATGGGGACTTAATTCTTTTAGGGGCAGGAAATACTCAAATTGTAAATCAATCATTAGATAGAGTAAGACAATATATTGCAAAAGATTTAAAGCTAATAGAGAAGGATAAATGGAACTTTTTATGGGTTACAGATTTCCCTATGTTTGAAATGAATGAAGAAGAAAAAAGATTTGAAGCTTTACACCATCCGTTTTGTTCTCCTAAAAATATTAAGCTTGAAGATTCAAAAGAATTAAAAGAAAAAATAGAGAGCTCTACGGCACATGCTTATGACTTAGTGCTAAATGGATTAGAGTTAGGAGGTGGTTCTCTGCGTATCCATCAAGCTGAAATGCAAAGAGAAGTTCTTAGAACAGTTGGATTAACAGATAATCAAATTAATGAAAAATTTGGTTTTTTAATAGAAGCCCTCGAAATGGGTGCTCCACCTCATGGGGGAATAGCATTTGGGGTAGATCGGTTAACAATGCTTATTTTGGGGGAAGATTCAATTAGGGAAACAATCGCTTTTCCAAAAAATCAACAAGCAAAATGTCTTCTTACAAATGCACCTTCAAATGTCTCCAAATCCCAATTAAAAGAATTAGATATTGAAATAACAATTGATGAATAAACTATTTATGGATGATCAATAAATTTTTTGTTTAAATAAAATATAAGGAGGTTGTGCTTAATTAAAAATATTGCATGTCAAAATTTGTTTTTGTTACTGGAGGAGTTGTTTCTAGCATAGGTAAAGGTATTGTTGCCGCAAGCTTAGGAAGATTATTAAAATCAAGAGGATATAGCGTTTCAATACTTAAACTAGATCCTTATCTAAATGTTGACCCAGGAACAATGAGCCCGTTTCAACATGGCGAAGTTTTCGTTACCGAAGATGGAGCTGAAACAGATTTAGATTTAGGTCACTATGAGAGATTTACTGACACTGCAATGACTCGTTTAAATAGTGTCACTACAGGATCCATCTACCAAGCAGTCATTAATAAAGAAAGAAGAGGGAGTTACAACGGAGGTACAGTACAAGTTATTCCTCACATCACAAGAGAAATAAGAGAAAGGATTCATAGAGTAGCAGCTAACAGCAATGCTGATATAGTCATAACTGAGATTGGTGGAACAGTAGGAGATATTGAATCTCTACCATTTTTAGAGGCAATAAGAGAATTTAAAAATGATGTTAATAAAAATGATGTCGCTTATATTCACGTAACTTTACTTCCTTATATCAAAACATCTGGTGAGATAAAAACTAAACCTACTCAACATTCTGTTAAGGAGTTAAGATCCATTGGTATACAACCAGATTTACTTGTATGCAGAAGTGATAAAGAAATTAATGAAGGGCTAAAAAGAAAACTCAGTGGTTTCTGCGGAGTTAATCTTAATTGTGTAATTGAAGCATTAGATGCTGATAGTATTTATTCAGTTCCTCTTTCTTTAAAGAATGAAGGTTTATGTAAAGAGACTTTAAATTGTCTAGAACTCGAAGATAAAGAATGTGATTTAGAGAATTGGGAAAAAATAATTCATAATCTTAGAAATCCCGGTAACCCTATAAAGGTTGCTTTAGTTGGAAAATATATAGAACTTGGTGATGCATATCTTTCAGTAGTGGAGGCATTAAGGCATGCTTGCATTGAACAAAAAGCTTTATTAGATTTGCATTGGGTAAGTGCTGAAATGATCGAAAAGAAATCAGCCGAAGAGTATTTAAATGATGTTGATGCAATTGTAGTTCCAGGAGGATTTGGAAATAGAGGAGTGAATGGAAAAATTGAAGCAATAAAATTTGCAAGAGAAAAGAAGATTCCTTTCCTAGGTTTATGTTTAGGTATGCAATGCGCAGTAATAGAATGGGCAAGAAATCTAGCCCAATTACCTGGTGCATCTAGCTCAGAATTAAATCCAGATTCCCAAAACCCGGTTATTCATTTATTACCTGAACAAGAAGACATTGTTGATCTTGGAGGGACTATGAGATTAGGAGTTTATCCTTGTAGACTTCAAAAAAATACAACTGGTAAAGAGTTGTATAACGAAGATGTCATATATGAGAGGCATCGACATAGATATGAATTTAATAATTACTACAAACAAAGTTTTTTAGATTCTGGATACAAAATCAGTGGCACGTCACCAGATGGAAGATTAGTAGAATTAATTGAATTAGTTGATCATCCATATTTTTTAGCATGCCAATACCATCCTGAATTCTTATCAAGGCCAGGGAAGCCACATCCATTGTTTAAAGGGTTGATCAAAGCATCGCAGGAAAAATTAGAGCAATCAAATTAATATTATTTATTTTTCTTGAATGAAATAATGACAAATTTCTTACCATTAGTAGAAAAATTTCATTCATTACAAGGAGAGGGTTTTCACACAGGCCAAAGTGCTTTTTTTATAAGACTAGCTGGATGTAGCGTTGGATGCTCATGGTGCGATACTAAACATTCTTGGGATAAAGAAAAATACCCTTTAATAGCAATCAAAAAAATCATTGATGAAATAAAAAAGGCTCGAAAAAAAGGCGCATCTTTTTTAGTTATCACTGGTGGTGAGCCTTTACATCATAATTTAGATAATTTGTGCCAAGCTATAAATAAAGAAACTTCTGAAAAGGATCAAAACCCAATCAAGATTCATATTGAAACAAGTGGCGTAAACAAAATATCAGGTCATTATGATTGGATTACTTTATCTCCAAAAAGACATTTACCTCCCAGAACTTATTTTTTGGAAAATTTTAATGAATTAAAAATAATTATCAATGATAAAAAAGATATTGATTTTGCAATTGATATAAAGCAAGAAATAATGAACAAATATCAGAACCTATCATCAAAAGACAATTTTTATAAGTTAGATAAAAAATATTATGTGCAGCCCGCTTGGGAAAACGCAAGTGGGTTTTCACTTACGATTGATTTTGTTAAAAATAATCCTGAATGGAACTTAAGTCTTCAGACACATAAATACTTAAAGATTAAATAATTTATATGGATTTAAAAAATAAATCTGCAGTAATTTTATTATCAGGAGGGTTAGATTCTTCAACTGTTACAGGCTTAGCAAAAGCCTCCAAAGCTAAAATATTTGGCTTATCTTTTGATTACGGACAAAGACATAAAAAAGAATTAGATTCCGCATTCACAATAGCCAATCACTTTGAAATAGAGGAATTCAAAATAGTAAAGCTTGATTTATCTTTATGGGGCGGGTCATCTCTTACAGATATAAAAAAAGATTTACCTATTGATGGCATACAGCAAAATACAATTCCAAACACCTATGTGCCTGGAAGAAATACGATCTTTATTTCTGTTGCGTTAAGCTATGCTGAGGCAATAAATGCTGATTTAATAGGCCTAGGAGTTAATGCATTAGATTATTCTGGTTATCCTGATTGCAGACCTGATTACATTAAAAAGTTTCAAGAATTAGCTAATCTTGCTAACAAGCGTGGGAGAGAAGAAAATCCAATTAAACTTTGGACACCTTTACTAGATCTAAATAAAGAAGATATTATTCAGTTAGCTTTTGATAATAATGTTCCTCTAGAAAAAACATGGAGTTGTTATTCAGGAAATTTAGAACCCTGTGGAAAATGTGATAGTTGCAGAATTAGACAAACAGCCTACAAAAAATGGCAAATAAAAAAGAATGAGAATTAAGACAAAAAAATTATCTAAGTGGCTTGACCCAGAATTGATAGCTAATCATTTTGCATTGAAATTTGGAGACCATGGATTGTCTTGGTTAGATAGTGATGGGAAAGATAATGGAGAATGGTCTATTTTAGGAGTCGACCCAAAGGAAATTATTTGCTCAAGAAATATATCTAATTTAGATCAAGATAATAATCCATTTTTTAAATTAAAAAACATTGATAGAGGATTTTGGATAGGATGGTTAAACTTTGAGGCGGGCGCTTACATCGAGCCAAAAAATCCATGGAAGAATAATGAAATATCAACTTTGTGGATTGCATCTTATGATCCAATTATTAAATTTAATCTAGTTTCTAATGAAATAATTCTTGAGGGAACCAGTTCTGATGAATTAAATAAATTTGAAAAAATAATTTTAAATATTAATGCTGAAACAGAAAAAAATTCTATGAAAAATAATCTGAAATTTGATTTTTCAAAAATTAATTTAAAAAAAATAACCAATGAATTTCAAACAAATATTTTAAAAGTTAAGCAATTAATATCTATAGGAGATATTTTTCAAGCAAATCTAACAACTCAATGTGAGGTTAAAGCTTTAGAAACTTATAGTTCTTTAAGCATATATTCAAAAATAAGAAGAAAATTAAAAGCCCCTTTTGGAGGAATAATAATAAATAATTCAAAGGAAATCAAAGAAGCAGTGTTATCAACTTCACCTGAAAGATTTTTGAAAATAGACAAAGAAGGATATATCGAATCAAGACCTATCAAAGGCACAAGATCCAGACACCAAGATGAAAATCAAGATGCATTAAATGCCATAAATTTGATAACAAATGAAAAAGATAGAGCTGAAAATATTATGATTGTGGACCTCTTAAGAAACGATTTAAGCAAAGTATGCGAAATAGGAAGTATTGAGGTTCCAGAAATATTAAAACTTGAGAGTTACTTAAAAGTACATCATCTTACATCTGTAATTAGAGGAAAACTAAAAAAGGATAAAGACTGGGTTGACTTACTAATTGCTTGCTGGCCAGGAGGCTCAATAACTGGGGCTCCAAAATTACGTTCATGCCAAAGGCTATTTGAAATAGAAAAAAATGGAAGAGGACCTTACTGTGGATCCTTCATAAAAGTTGACTGGAATGGAGAGTTTGATAGCAACATACTAATAAGATCATTTATAGTAAAAAATAAGCAAATTAATATATCTGCTGGTTGCGGAATAGTTAGTGATTCTGATCCTCAAAATGAAACAGAAGAACTGAAGTGGAAACTTTTGCCTTTAATAGATTCATTGAAATGAAACTGAGTATAGGTTGGCATAAAGATAAATGGCTAGATATTGAAAATATTTATATATCAGCAAATGATAGAGGTCTAAAGTTTGGAGATGGAATATTCGAAACTGTTTTAATAAAAAATAATAATGCTGTTTTGATAGACGAACATATTCAAAGACTAGAAAATAGCAATAGAGTCTTAAATATGAATTTGAATATTAATAAATCACATTTAAAAAACATTATTAGTCTAGGTATTAAAAAATTATCTCTTAAAAACCATCAATTAGGATCAATTAGAATTAACTACAGCAGAGGCTTGAATAAAGGCAGATCAATTAGAATTAATAAAGATCAACTGGAAGATTATAAAAATAATTTATGGATTGAATTTTATATTATTAAACCTAGTTTTTCTCCAATAAGTACATTTATTAGTCAAACAGAAAAAAGAAATCAATATAGTTTAATTAATCAATGTAAAACTTTCTCATATAATCAATCAATACAAGTACTAATAGAAGCTAATAAAAAATTATTTGATGATTGTTTAATATTAAATACAGCTAATGAATTATGTTGTGGCAGTACTTTTAATATCTTACTTAAAAGAAATAACGTATGGATAACACCAAGAAAAGAAAGTGGATGTCTACAGGGAATTATGGTTAAAAAAGCTATAAAATTAAATATAATAAAAGAAGCATTAATATTACCTAAATTTTATAATGATGATATTTTAATTGCAATTAATAGTTTATCTTGTAGGCAAATTAATAGAGTTAATGATATAGAATTTATAACAACTTTTGATCCGAAGTATTTCTGGGAATTGTTGTATAATTAAATCTTTATTTTTCTGGCAAAGAAGCATCAGATAGATTATTTATATAGTTATTAACTTTAAAATCAACAATACTTCCAATAACAACAATTGATGGTGAAGTGAAACCTTTATTACTAATTGTCTCTACTAAATTCTTTAATTCTGAAATTAAACATTTTTGATTATGCAACGTTGCTTCTTGAATAACTGCACATTTAGTATTCTCATCCAAACCGCCTAAAAGTAATTCTTGAACAATAAATTCTATATTTCTCATACCCATGTAAATTACCAAACCATCAGATGATTTAGCTAACAATCTCCAATTAACAGTCTTTTTGTCTTTCTTAATATCTTCATGTCCAGTGACAAAAGTTATAGAGCTTCCTGCTTCTCGATGAGTTAATGGGATACCAAAATTTGAAGGAGCAGCTATTCCAGAAGTTATCCCAGGCACAATTTGAACTGAAATCCCATTTTTTTCTAGAAAAGATACTTCTTCACCACCTCGTGAGAAAACAAAAGGATCACCTCCTTTAAGCCTTACAACGTTCTTCCCTTCTTTTGCTAATTTTACAATAAGTGAATTAGTATCTGCCTGAGGAACGGAACACAATCCAGCCCTTTTACCTACATTAAATATTTCGGTTTTCTTGTTAATTTCCTTTAGGATTTCTGCAGAAACTAACGCATCATGGACCAAAGCATCACAACTCTTAATAAGTCGTAAGGCTTTTAAAGTTAGGAGCTCAAGGTCACCAGGACCTGCACCAACTAAATAAACTATACCAGGCACATTAATCTCCATTAACAAGTATGGTAGTAAAAGAAAATTGTATTGTAGATAAATATCGTGAAAAAAAGTTTATTCAAGCCAAGTAGAAAATTCACTTTATTCAGTGCTTTTGTAACTCTCCTAAATGATCGATTAAGTGAAAGTATTCTTTTACCAATTTTACCTTCTTTTGTTTTACTATTTGACTCAAAAGCTAGTACTTATGGTTTACTCTCTTGTACTTATCAATTAGCACAATTTACAGCTTCCCCTTTTATTGGGCTTATGAGTGATAGATATGGGAGAAGACCTATAACTTTGTTTTGTATAACTGGATCAATAATCGGAATATCAATATTGTCATTTACAGTTTTATTTGATTGGTCAACTTCACTAGCAACTATCCCCTTATTTTTATTATTTATAGCAAGACTTATTGACGGCCTAAGTGGTGGAACTGCAGCGACAGCAACTACTATTCTTGCTGATATTTCTAGTCCTGAAAAAAGAGCAAAAACATTTGGACTTATTGGAGTTGCATTTGGATTAAGTTTCTTCTTGGGTAATATCTTTGTTGTGATTTTTGCTAAAAATACAAATAATAATTTCATTATTCCAGTAATAATAGCTTCAATAATTCCAATTATTAACTTCATACTAGTATTCTTTTATTTACCAGAAACCAAGCCTCAAAACGAATTAAATAAATCAACTCAAATTTTAAAAAATCCTCTAAAACAATTATTTAAAGTATTTAAAGAAGAAAAAATTAGAAAATTATCTCTAGCTTTTTTTATCTATTTCATAGCTTTTACTGGACTAACAAATATTTTAATTTTCTTCCTTCAAGAGTCCCTTAGTTGGACAACTAAGGCATCCAGTGGAACTCTTGTAGTTGTAGGGGTGATAGCAATTATTGTACAAGGTGGACTAATTGGGCCCCTAGTAAAAAAATTTGGAGAAATGAGACTTACTTTAATTGGTTCGGGTTTTATTCTCTTAGCATGTTTTCTTTTGATAACTACCCCTCAAGAAAATGCGACAGTAAATATTTATTCTGCAGTTTCATTCTTAGCTGTGGGTGCGGGTTTAATTACACCTACATTAAGGGCATTAATATCAAAGAAATT
>QCUA01000029.1 GCA_003210915.1 Prochlorococcus sp. AG-676-L21
GGTACATTAATGTATAAAAGTTAGTAAACTTATCTATTTATTGTTAAAAAGTAAGGTTTTGATAAAGAATAAATAATTATTTACGAAACTTTTTAGGTATGGAATATGATTTTGTTAGTCGGATACTTAAATTAATCCAAAATCAAATCTTTTAGATAATGAAAGATAAAGTAAACAAAGAAAAGGCTTTTGATGAAATAGTAAAAATAATTCAGGATTTTCAATACAATAATGAACTTAGTGAGAAATATAAAAGAGAAATTTTAGACCAGGATAAGATATATGATTGATTTCTGCACTATATTAGAAATGTTAAACAATTTAATTAATGTCCCCTCATAAAAGTCCTAATATTATTAAATACTGCGTAATTACATCTACAGCAGCGATAGTTCTGATAGCTATTTCTTTAATTCCTATTTCAAGAAAAGCTTCTTACTGGAATCGATGCATTGATAAAACAGTACGTTGGATTAATGAAAAAGAAAAAGATTTAAAAGGGTGGGATAAAGAAGCAAAAGAGAGCCTCGCTGTAGCAGTATGTAATGGAGCTGTTTATGAACCTAAGCTTCAAATAAAAGAATTCACTTCGACAACGAAATAAATTACAGGCTATAAAAAGACTTATAAGCCAAGAAATATATTAAAATATTGATCGTCCTCATTTTGATTTTAAGAGTCTTTTTTTGATCCTTAATCCGTACAATTTTGTTCCTCTAACCGCACACAAAAAGCTTGAGATTTACTATCTAAATGAATTAGAACGTAATTGTAGTCAAGAGGTAAATCTTATGGCACTAAACGACAAATTCACTATCCAAGAAATCAATATGGAAACAAAAGAATTTTCATATGATATAAACGCAAAAGAACTAGAAGCTTATTGGAGTAATGAATGCGAAAAACATCCTACTAATAATCATTGCAAAGTTTATTGCGATTAATAGTTAATCTTTTTAAGTATTCCTACGCTTGATTTTTATATATCACCCGTACTAAAGCATAGACAGATAAAAAGGAGGAAAAACAAATGACTAATTTAGGCATAGAAATTCTATTTTGGATAATTTTAATTTCTTATCTAGGATTAAGGGTTTCTCAAACTTGGTATGGCTTCAAACAACAGTATTAAATAGGAGGGAAAAATGAAACTACAAACTCAATTCACTGTTCCACTCAAACAGTTAAGAGATTTGGATTATGTCAAGGAAATAGAAATTTTAGAAGAAACTTTAAAGAAAAAATGTATTGATTATCCAACTCAAGAAGATTGTTTAGTTTGTTGTGACTGACTATCCATTATTAATTTTTTTATTGCTCACAGATTTTAATAACATTCATAAATTTATTAACACTAGAGGTTAAATTATGGAATTAAAATTCTACTCAACAACTATTTTTAGAGAAACTCCAAAAGTTACATTCTTTGATGCAGGCTTGGTGGCATCTAATGGTTGCGATGTGGTAATTCATTCTAAAGAAGCTATATCTCCTCCTGATGATTTTAAAGATGAACAATTTTATGTTCACGAACATCAAATTGATCACAATTTAGTTATTACTGGCGAAAGAAAATTTATTTTGATAAATCCTTCATGGGACGAGCCACATCATGTAATTTATTTAAATAGAACAATGGGGGCATTAGAAATTCCTATTGGAACTTATCACAGATCAATTTCTGGGAAAGAAGGCAGTATTGTTTTAAATCAACCAAAAAGAGATAAATTTTTTGATCCTTCTAAAGAATTTATACCGCAAAAATTAGACAAAGAAATTTTAATTAAGGCAAGAAGAAGTGCACCTGTTTATTGGATTTGGGAAAATAATCAAATAAAAAGAGTCCGATTTAATCCTTTGAAACGCAAAGTCAAGACTTTAATCTGATATAAAAAACTAGTCAAGATTAATTTACTTCATTAAAAAAGCCAGCTTATATCCCTACTAGCTGACTTCTATTAGAATGTTAGTTTAAAAAACTAAATGAATGTATTTGTTGTTGTGATACTAAGAATTACTGCACAAAAGAAAATGTAAGGAACTACTTTAAGAGGAACGTATCCCTGACTTTTAGAAATGAAATCCACTTTATACAATACCTGGAATGATTTGACCTGTTGTTAGATAAGCACCAACAAGAGCAATAAAACCCATCATTGCAAATCTTCCATTGAGCTTCTCAGCTACAACCTTCTCTTTTTCTACTGTTTGTGTTTCTTTCATTTGACCGTTTGTTATTTAGCTAAGACGCTTTTTAATGCAATCTTGAAATCAATCTAATACCAAGGAATAGATAGCGTGGGTATAATTACTTACTCTCATACCCTCTATAAGCTCAGCTTATCAAACTCAAAATTTACTTTTTAAAGCAGGTCTATTTAAATAACAAAATGAGGAATTTATCTTATCCGGTAAATCCCATTTTCTGTTCTGCTGCCATTAATGAACCAACTAACTTGTGCTCAGCAACTTTTTCATCATCAGTCATAACTGGCTTGATATCAAAATCTATATCAAACTTGACTTTCCAAGGAGCGAAGTGTTCTGTCATTTTTATGCCTGTTGAAGCTTGGACAATAATATAGACATTATTTGAGTAAGAGGCATGATATCTTCCCATAACTTTAAATCCTTCAAACTCATCATTCAAAGTTCCGTCTTCAATAACCTTTAAAAACAAGTCATAAGCTGCACCCATGAGAGCAACATTTTTAAAAGTTGCGGTTACTAAATAAGTATTCATCTAATAAATTAAACTTTTTTTATGATAGAAGAATGAAAAGTTCTATTTTTAAAAATAAGGGTATCAATACTTTTTTTGATTTTTTTGCGAGAGTTGCAATCTCATCAATATTTATATCAGCTATACCAGGCAAAATTACAGGTTTTGAAAAAACAGTTGAATATTTATCTTCAAAAGGTATTCCTGATCCAATTGCATCTATCCTTTTAGTTGGAGCAATCATATGCCTTAGCTTAGGTTCCGGATTTTTTATCTTTGGAAGAAATCAAAAAATTGGTTCAGCATTTTTATTATTATTTCTTATCCCAACCACAATTATTTTTCATGTATTTCCTTTCCATCAAAGAGCAGTACTTATGAATCTTGGATTAATAGGTGGATTACTTATTACTGCATTAAGAGAACAAGAATAAGGGTTTATTAAAAGTCATTTCTTGAGCCCCCTTCATGCATCCTCCAGCTGGGTAGCTAATGACCTTTTTTGATATTGCACCGATACCTATAGCGACAATACCAATACCTAATATTGCTTTTGATCTTTTGCTCGCGAGTAGAGATTTCATTGAGATTTTGTATTTATTAAATAATAGGAATATTGACTTTTATTATGTGGATTTTAAGCAGCTTCAATTGGTGCCATTGTTATTCCCCTGCTAACCAGTTGCTCGTGATATAACTCTGCCTGTTCAAGGTTACCTCTCCATACTTCCGCTAAACCTAACTTATCTACTTGAATGGCAAGATTCCATGATCTTTTTTCACTCATTCCTGGAATAATTGCTAGCAGGCAATTAGCAACATGTTCAAAAGTATTAAAATTATCATCTAAAACTATTACTCGTGCTTCCGGATATTTTGCTTTTTTTGTCTTTGGTTCTAAGACAGTTGTGGGTGATGTGGTAGAAAAGTCCATCGTTACTGCTTTTGTTTTTGATTTAGATATACTATCAACTTCTAAATTTTAGTTTTCTTACAAGTCTATTGAGACCAAACCATGTTGCGGTTTTCCGTTTAGACGATAAAACTACTGGCTAATGAAAAGTACACCCGTATAGCTATCAATGGGATCTCAAGGAATCGTAATTTTTTATTCAAACTTTATTCAAACTTTTAGCGATTGACAGTCGATCTAAAATAAATAGTAATTAGTCCCTTTTTAATGGCTAAATTTTCTTCTCAAGAAATAGAAGGTCAATACAATTTAATCAAAACGCTTTTATCTGATCCTAAAAAGTATAAGGATGCAATAGATGCAATTAAAAAAGATATTTCTTATATGCCACTAGAACTAAAGAAAAAACTTGAAGAAGAGAATATTACTTTTCTTACTGATAATTAATTAACCATCAGAACAGAAACGAACAGAATCAGCTGTTGGCGAATCAGTAGCTTGCATTTCTTCAACACATTCATTAAAGAAATTTGATTGTTTTTTTAATAAAAAAAGTTTAGAACTATAGTTAACATTGCAACAGCAGAGACAATTGTTGAACCTAATTGAATAACTCCATAAGAAATCATTGCTTTATTCCTTCTAAAATCTTTTTTAGTATCTTTTTTTATCAGCCAATTTTTTTATCCATAAACATTACTTTAAAATCTAGATTAATATCTAAATAAGTGCCTTAACCCTTACTTAATAATGTCTTAATTGACATTCTATCTAGAATATAATCAATTAGTTTTTTTCAATGTCTAGCTTAGTTACATCTATTTTTACTTTTAAAATTGAAAGTACTTTCGATGAATGGGTAGCAATATTTGACAGTGCGGAAGCTGATAAAAGACATTCTGAATTTGATATAAACCCCCTTTATAGAGGTGTAAGCAAGAAAGATCCTCAAAAAGTTATTGTTATTCATCAGGCTCCAGAAGGTAATGTTCAAAAGTTTGTTAAAGCTAACGGTGATTGGATGGCAACGCATAGGGTTGACCTTTCAACTATGGAAGAGTCTTCTTGGACTTATTCACAATCATAAAAAACTTGTTGAGATTAAGAAATGAAACGTGTAATTTCCTACATTCCTTTAATCATTTTCATTTGGGGTTGTTCTAAGACTTCGATGCCAGATGCGATCTCAGTTTCAGAAACCCAAAGACAGAGAGAAGTTTGTCTAGATTGGTATGGCTACAGAATTGATACCAAGAAAGCAATTAATGATTTAAATCTCAAAATTGAAACCGAATCAGAATTAATGACTTATTGTGATTTCTTTAAGAATGTAGCTGATACAAAATAGTAAAGATTCGATATCTGCAATATATTTTTGATTTATTTTATTTCTAACTTCTCCGCCTTCCTCAATATTTGATTCTTTAAAAAAACAAGCGCATCTAATTTTTCCTCTTTTTCTTCAATATTTGCAAATTTCATTTCTGCAATTTCAATAATTGCTTTATTAACATTTTTAATCTGTTTCTTAATAATTCTTTTTGGGGTTTTAATTGATTCCATTGGAATTATCATTTTCTTTATATTCCCTTTATTTTCTTTAAATGCAAGTCCCTCACTCCAAAAATCTTCTAATTATTTAATTTGTAATTTGTTTTTATAGTTTTTATTATTGAATCTTGTGGTTCTTCACTTGGAAAACAATTAATAATTCTATATTTTCCGCCTTTCTTATCAGTTTCTACAACTGTAAATTCCACATACTTACCTATTCCATCTATTAAGTCCTTCACTTCTGTATTGATTATCTCTTCATTTTCATTTTCGAAAATACGAGATTTCCCACCGCAACTAATTAATGCATTTTCTTTGGTAAGAAGAAAATCTTTATCATTACTGCATGAGGATAGAAAAGATAAAGAAAATACTATTAAAAGAAGTTTTTTCATAGTCAAAAGTTGTTATACATAGTTAACTTATAAGGCAGTTTTATTAAGTATTAGTTAAATCCTTATTTAATTAAATATTTTAAATTATCCAAATCCCTTAATCATTTTTTCTGATTGATATCCTGCTTGTACGAATTGAGTATTATCAGTACCTACATCATAAAGAGTATAATTTCCTTGGTGTTTCTTTTGAAGAGTTTCACCAAGAGGGGCTAGTTTTAGCCCCTTTTATCTAAAATGTCTTTGGTTGACATTCGATCTAAACTGGAGGGATAAAACCCTCTTTATTTATGAATACCTTAATAGATTTATGAATACCTTAATAGTTTCTACTTTTGATTGTTCTTTTGAAGATTTCGATAAATTTGTAGCAGACTTCCATGAAAAGGAGGGACATAAATATGTCGAAGAATATGAACTCATCAAAGTGAATGAACATAAGAGTCACTTAATACTCAAAGTAAAAGATTTAGAGGGATTTGCTGCTGCTACAAGTAGTCCTGAGATGAAAGCATGGGATAAAGAAAATGATTACAAAGACATTTGTTATTCACTAACTCCAGTTGAATAAAATGAAACGATTACTATTCCCACTATTAACTGCACTCATTGTACCTAATGCAGTGAATGGTGAACACTTAAACGGTCCTAAAGAGCTAATAGTTACTTCAGAAAGCACCAAAGAATCTATCGCACTTGCAAAGTATCTTAAAGATAATGGGGTAGTCAAATATTCAGCATATTGGTGCCCAAATTGCCTTGATCAAAGTGAAATTTTTGGTAAGGAAGCTTATAAAGAACTTAATGTAGTTGAGTGTGCTAGAGATGGTAAAAATAGTCAAACACAATTATGTATTGATAAAAAAATAGAAGGATTTCCATCTTGGGAAATTAATGGAAAAATAATTATTGGAGTACAAACATTAAAGGATTTATCTGAATTAACTGGATATAAATAAGTACTGAGAAACCTAATGAAACGCTTATTACTCCCTCTACTAGCTGCTATTGCTTTACCTAGTTCTATTTTTGCAGAAACTATTCCAAAAATTTCTGATTATGAATTATCCGTAGATATTGGAGAAAAAATAGAATTTAAGTGTCCTGTTAAAAGAGAAAGGGATAAAAAAGAGAAAAGGATAAAAGTGACTAAACTCTATAAGGAATGTTGGTTTCAATTAAATGCTGATCATATTAATTTAATGGATATGCAAAAGATTTATAAAAAAGATATCATCTCTTATTCTCATATGATTGATACTAATGGGGAAGGAGATGCAATTGGAGCTCACTTTTTTATATATAAAGCAAATGATGGATCCTTAAAAAGGATAGAAATTAATACTAAAACAAAACTGTTTGCGAGAAAATGGTGGAAGGAGCATAAAAAAATAAATGAAGCAATAAATATTTGGATGAATAATTAATGACATCTCAAGCTGAGTTAAAAGATAAATTTAAAAAAATTTTGATTGACAGTCGATCTAAAATAAGGGGCATTAGCTCCTTTTTCAATGTCAAATACTAAAGCCATAGAAGATTTAATTAATGGTTATGCAACCAGTGAAGATTCTTCTTTTCTAATACCAAACGTAACTGAGGATTTTTTAGCTGTAAGACCAAGTGGAAATCCAATATCTGCTAAGGGATTAGTGGGAATGTTTGATAGTAAAGACTTAGTTGCAGAATCATCAGAACTAATCAAAACACACAAAATTGAAATTTACGGTGAGATAGGTTACGCAGTTTTTACTTTAAATGAAATCTTCAGTTATAAAGGAAATCAAAATAAAGATCTTTCAACTTATACTTGCATTTTTAAAAATGTAAATGGTATTTGGAAGTATTCTTGGATGCAAAGATCTCAAGGCACTACTGATATGACCACATGGGAATAAATGAAACGCTTACTACTTTCTCTTTCATAAATAGGGACTTTGATGGATAATGAATTTATAACCAAAAAAGTTTGGATAACACGTCCTCCAAGCCTCAGAAATCACCGAGATCCCTTGATATGAATGAAGAAAAGTTTTGGCTAATGAAAAGTACACCCGTCTAGCTATTACTCGGATCTCAAGGAATCGTATTTTTCTATTCACACTTTATTCACACTTTTTTTGATTGAAAATAGATAGAAAATTAATCACAAATAATAGACTTATTCACCAAGTATTTCCTTCATTGCATCCATATTTTGATGGGTCATCACAAGTTCTAGATATTATTCCTGTTCTAAGATTCAGCTCGATATCGAACCTTGTGAGTTTATCTTTAAACCTTAATTCAGGGAATGCTTGTGCCTGAAAACAAGTATTACTATTATTGATCGATACTAATGTACTCATGTAGTAACCTTCGTAATTGTTTGATGAAAAAAATTGTGAATCAGAAAATTTTGTAGATTTTTTTTCTAAATAACGGTTAAAGCATTCTTTAATACCATTCACTAATGAAGCTTTTATTGAATCTGTATAATATTTCGGCGGTGAATAGACTTTCCAAAGTATACGGGGAAAAATTTGAATTGATGTTATTAAGATAACGCCCATTGTAAAGGGGGTAACTTTTAGCGAGAAAAATCTTGATTTCTTTTCTCCGGTTGCGTTTTTCTGATATGCATTTGCAGTAGATTCCTTGCTCTTCGTTGATTCTTTCTGATATGCATTTGCAGTAGATTCCTTCCCCTTGGTTGCTCTTCTTCTTTTGGAAGTTTTTAAAAATTCATATGCTTCATTTATTAACTTAATCCTCTCTTCAGCAAGGATTTTTTCTTTGTTCAGATCAGGATGCCACTTTTTAGCTTCTCTTCTATACGCCTTCTTAAGCGCTGAGATATTAAAATCTTCTGATAAATTTAAAATTTCTAGATAATAATCTCGCGATTTTTTTTTCATATAATGTTTTATCTAAGAAAGCAAATTCAAGGGATCTGCCGTCCAGCTACAAAAGCCCGCATCCAACCCCTTCTATAAAGTTAGTCAGACTTTAATTTTCGACAATAATCTCTAAAGCTTCTTTTATTAATTATTCCTAACTAAGATTTACCCCATCCCACTCTTCACTTCCCTAATTAGAGACTTTGATAGATAATAAATTCATACAAAAAAGTTTGAGTAACACCTACTCAAAGCTTCAAAATCGCCGAGATCCCTTGATATAACTGAAGAAAATTTTTGGCTAATGAAAAGTACACCCGTCTAGTCATAACTGGTATCTCAAGGAATCAATATTTTTTACTCAAACTTTACTCAAACTTTTACGGACTAAGAAACTAACCGATTTTGAGTTTGGTTCGAAGAAAGTAAACCCCTTAACTATTAATCAACACCTAGATTCTCTATACGTTTTTTGTGCATCTTTGTTACCTAATTTTTTTGAAGTTTTAAAATCATTGCAGGCTTTCTTCCAATTATTATTAATCCAACTTTGAGCATTTCCTCTATTAAAGTAAAGTTCACCAAGGTCCCAATTATCGTAATTCATATCAATCTCTAGCTTGTCAGTTATTTCTTGTGAAGGAGCTAATTCAATAGCTTTTGTATAACTAATTATTGATTCATTTAAATATTCTTTAGCTTTCTTTCTATCTTTAAGTTCTTTTAATAAAAAATAGCCATCAAATTTAATATAACCAATCTCAGCAAGAGCAACATATGTTATTCCCAAAGGAAAAATTCTTCGAACTAAATAATCAGGCTTTGAATTATCACTTGATAAAACTTTTTCATAATAAGAAATCGCTTGATTTCCAAAATCAAGTGCCTGTTCTTTTTTGTCTTTTTCATAAAGTGTTATCGCAAAATCAAAAAGATATTCCGCCATTAAGAAATTAATTAATGAACTATTAGGTGATATTGCTAGTGCTTTCTTTAGATCTTTATCTGCTGCAGGCTTATTGGATAATTCCCAATATAAATGTGACCCCCTTAAAGCATATGCCTCTGCATATTTATCATTTAAGGCAATGGCTTTACTGTAATCATTAAGAGCATCGTTTAGATTAGCGAAATCCCATTCATTTATAAGCGCTCTAAATAAATAACCTTCTGCAGAATTTTTATTTTCTTCAAGATAATTATTTACTTTACCCAATGCACCCGCAGGATCTCCAGAATCAAGGGCATTAATTGCCTCTGATAATTTATCTTGTACTGCTATATCCTTATTTGAATTTGCCTTACTCATACAATCTCTAAACTCTTGAGCATCATTTAATTTATTACATTCATCAAATGAAGAAGCATATGAATAATTGAAATGAATTTGGTTAAATGATATTAATGAAAAAGAAGAAATAGCAAAAAACTTTAAAAACTTTTTTGACAACATAATCTCAATTTACTTTTTGGTATATTATTCATTACTTGAAAAATAAATATAGATTCTTACTATAAATTTATAAAGATTAACCAAATAAATTCGGAACCGAAATAACCCCATCCCACCCATCACTTTCCTAAATAGAGACTTTGATGGATAATAAATTCATACAAAAAAGTTTGAGTAACACCTACTCAAAACTTTAAAATTCGCTGAGATCCCTTGATATGACTGAAGAAAAGTTTTGGCTAATGAAGAGTGAGCGCGACTAGCTATAACTGCGATCTCAAGGAATCTTAATTTTTTACTCAAACTTTACTCAAACTTTTTAACAGAAATTTTAAAATGGATATTGTGCAAGATGTAAAAACATTTTTCACTCTCAATTTATACCTTCATATGATTTATATAAATCAGTTAATAATTTGAATCTGTTTTATAGTTTCATTTATTCTTCACGAAATTTATGGAAAACTTTAATTACTACGAGTATTTAAATTCAATATCTTTTCACCCTCCAGTAATGATAATAACTACATTAATATTCTTTTTTATAAGAAGAAAATTTTTGGTAGACGCAAAAAAATAATGGGAACTTTTATTTATTATTTAATATCTAAATCTTTCAGTGAATTATAGATTAAATAAAGGAAAGAAGTTAAAAAAACTAACGTATATATTGATTCCATTTAACTAGCCGTTGTTATAGAACTACTTAATCCGAAGGTAAGAAAAATAAAAGTGGCAAATGATACTCCGATCATTACGGTTGTATACAACTTATTCAATCTAAAATTATTTTGAATAGATGAAAAGTCAGCTATTACAAAATTTTTCATTGAATATTTTTGTCTACTTATGAAGTTATTACTGTTAACTAAATTACCAAGAATTGGTTCTGAGGTAAGAGGATTTTCCTGAGTTATAACAGCATTAAAAGCTTTATCTTCATTAAAGAAAGTTGGGAACATATATGTATGCCATAAAGCTATTACAGATACCCAAAAGATTAAACTTAAACCTGCAATACCAAAAAGAAGGAATCTAAATGTCTCCATAATTATTATTTATTATGATTCCAAATCTACAATAAATTAATTTATTAAAATTTAAAAAATATACTTTATCCAAACCAATAAATCATTTCCTATAGTGATTAATGATCAAAATTGATGTTAATAAGTGTTTTTACTTAAATATAAGTTAAAGATATAAATTTAATTTGTTCTAAGAGTTCAAAATAAAATCAATTAACTTTTATAAAAATGGACTTTAGAATTGTACTAGTTATTACTCCTATTATTTTTTCTTGGATCTTCACAGTTTTTTGGTTAGGTAAATGGGATGTATTTAGATTGACACCTTTTGGATTACCTAAAGATGGTATAGCTCCTTTTAAGAATTATCAAGTATGGGAAGATTCGTCAATTATCAATACGAACAGACCTGAGGAAGGTTATCCAGTCTTCACAGTAAGAACTGCGGCTGTAAACGCTTTAGGAATTCCAACTGTTTTCTTCCTAGGAGCAATTTTGGCTATGCAGTTTAAATCTTATTAATTTAAAGAATTTAAATGGATATAAGATACTTAATTGTGGGATCTCCTTTTATAGTTGCATTCTTCTACACTTTGTTTTGGCTTAAAAGATGGGGAGCTTTTAATTCATCTAAAGGTGATCACCAAAAAAAACTGAATATAAAAAATCAACGATCAAGCGGAGATTTGATGCTAGAAAACATCTTCCTATCAAAAAATTAATTTACTAAACAAAATTCAAATAATTTATTATTTATTATGATTCCCTTAGAACAATTTTTGTTTTTAGCAGTTTCCCTTTATGCTTTTTTTCATCTTTCAATGAATCTTGTAAACATATTAATTAATTATCAATAAAACTAATTTAAAATAAAATGCATCATCTGAATGTATAAAATAAATCTTCCTAAATTTAGAAACTCAATGTATAAATATAAAAGTAGAAATTAGAGAAATCTACTAGCCGATAGCTTTGATAACTTCGGTTTGTAATGAGAACCTCTCTTTAACCTCATTTTCTTTTTCGCAATCTTAGAAAATGAGGTTTAAATTTAATAGAAATCCTAATAAAAATAATATTTTATTAGCAGCAATTTTGGCAGATTTTATAGAGTTCATATCTGATTAAAAAACTCTTCCTAATTAAATTATATTCAAATTAGTAATGCAAAGATAAAATTCAATAAGATTTGATAATGAGAATCTATTGCAATAAGCTACCTATTAATGCATAATTGATATTAATTCTCATTATCAAAAGTCTGGGTACATGAATTTCCATAGTTATGGAGAATATTCATCAAAAACTGTTCGATTAGTAACTGGTCAATCAGTTCTTATAGATCCTTCATCAAGACCAGTAGGAACCTGTCTTGAGGTTGAAAGCGGTATTGCAAGGGTATATTGCCCATGTGAAGAAACAGAAGGAATGACTCTTGCTTTCTTGCAATCAGGAGATCAATTAAGAACTGATTTATTATGCAGTGAAGGTGTTTGTGTAGAAGCTTTAACTGATTTATCCTTCCAAAGTAATGTTAATATTTCTGAAAATTCTGGCTTTGATGCCGTTAATGAATGGACTCTTCAACTCTTAAGAATAAGACATCTTGGAAATGCAGAGCAAAGACTTCAAGCTCTATTTTCAATATTAGTTAACCGTCTTGGAAGAAGATGCGGTCAATGGTGCGAATTACCTTTTAGGCTTACACATGAAAGGATAGGAGAATTAATAGGTTCAACACGGGTAACATCTACAAGATTAATATCAAAACTCCGTTCATCTGAGTTATTAATAGCTCCAATTGGAACACAGACAGTGAGTGTGGCACCATCTTTTATTGAATCCTCACCTTTATAAACGAAATATGTATAAATCCGAATCCATAATCCATAACTTACTAATGGAAGTTGACTCATTGAGTTACAGAATAACGAATATTCATCAAGCTTATTTCAATACTTCACATGTAGGATTGCGAGATAGACTATTTTATGAAAATAAAAATATCTCGGAAAGATTAAATGAGATATTTTCAATAGCAAAAGTATTAAAAAATAGAAATAATGAAAATATTAGTTTTTCTAGTTTATTAGTTGAGAAATGTAAAAGAACTATTGATCAAAAAAGGATAGAAAAGAATTTATTTTTTCTTTAAATAGCTATCAATTAAAAGTATTGCAGAAGACTGATTCACCGCAAATTTAACTTTCACTAATATATTAGTAATTTAATCCTCTGACTTTGTTTAAGCATCAACAATAGGTGCTAAGAAAATATTTTTTCTTGAATTAGAACTTCTCACTGAAAAAGCTTGTATTAAAAAATCACTTTTATAATTAAAAATTATTCATATGTTTGTATATTATTTACTTTAAAAAAAATAGTTTTTTATCTATAAAGTGTATGTAGATATTTGGCGAATCTGCAACGGTATAAAATCCGTCTTTATGAACCTAGCCAAAGGAAATATTCTTAACTGCTTTTTAGTTATTTTAGTAGTTAGGAATATTTTTATTAAAGATTTAAATTCATAAAATATTCACCAATTAGAAATTTAAATGACAAGTAACTCAAGCAAAGAAAAGACTTTAGAAAATATTTATGCAGATTTAGAATCTGGAATGCCAGAAAATAAATCTATTAAAGAGTACGCTCTTCCTAATGCAAGGCAATGGTTGGGTGCTAGATTTGTAGCTATTTGGGTTTTGCCTATATTTTTTATAAAGAAAATTTCTAAATTCTATGCATCATCTGCTTTCATAAAACCTTACTCACCATCAAAAACAGGTCCTTCTTATAATCAGCCAGAAACCTTATACACTTCTTTAAAAAATGTATTTAAAGGTAATGATCATATAAGATTTTTTGATCATAGATTTATAGGTGTTTGGGTTTTGCCCATAGCCTTGACTGGAATAGTCTTTGAAATCCTATTAATTGCCCCTACTAATAACACCTCTCCTTTTAATTAAAAAAAATTCACTCTTAGATATTATTTTTTCCTGGAAGATAATATTAGATATAGAAAATAATTTTAAAAAAAGCCAACTTAAAATCCTAATAGCTAGCTTACATGGTGGTGGAGTTTAAATAAGTTCTTAAATAATCCCTGGTACAATTTGTCCTGTTGATATGTATGCTCCCACAAGAGCTATAACCCCAACTAGAGCAAATCTGCCATTTAATTTCTCTGCACTTGTTTTTTGAGGATCGATATTCCTTTTTGAGTTATTATTTTCCATTAAAAAACACCTGGAATAAGTTGACCTGTTGTTACATATGTTCCAACTAAAATCATGAAAGCCATCATTGCTGGTCTTCCTATGGCTCTGTCGAGAATGTCCTTGTTTGAGTTCATTTTTTTAGGGTTGATAAATAAATATTACTAATTGTAACTAAACCGCGCGACTACCTTGTATCATTTGTACTATTTTGCACACTAATGAGTCAATTATGTCTCAGAATAACCTGAAAGTATCTTTTACACAAACTCTATCCAAACTTTAAAATGACTATTACCGAGGATTTAGAAAAAAGAATTAAAAACTTAGAAAAAGAAGTACAACATTTAAAAGCTGCAATACAGTATCAAACAAAAAATAAAAAGAGAAGATTTGATTAGATGATCTAAATTAACAGAAGGTTGTATTATTTGATATTGATAAAAATAGCTATATAAATTAATTTAATGTAAATAATTTAAGAGTATTAGATAATGGAAGTTTTACTTTTTGCTCTGTTTTTTTTAGTTACTATAGTATTTTTTGTTGCAGGGAAAGATGATTTTGGAAGAAAAGAAATTAAAGTTGCATTAGACCAGAAAGAAGAGATTAAAAACGATCTTAAGGATGCGTCTAAAGAGGGAATTAAGAAAGAAGAGATTAGAAACGATTTAACTGATGAGCCTAAAGAAGAAGTCAAAAAAGAAGTAGAATAGTTATTAAAACAATAATTTTATAAATGATTTACGGTTTTGCTTATTTAGGCATGGTTATAGCTATTAGCGCAGGATGGCTTGTACTTGCAGTATTAAAGAAACCAGAATTTATTGAAAAGCCAATTGATGAATTAAAAAACAAATTAAGACCTTTTTTAAATTCTAAAAAGGATGAATGAGGCGTATACTGAAATCATTTTTTTTATTAGTTTTAGCCATAAATTTTATTCTCTTGAATATATTACCAATATTTGCAATTACATATCCGCAAAAAGATACCCCTAGCAACCAACTGGCAGAAAAATATTGCGATTCTTTAGGAAAAAATCTTTTCACTGGTCTTGATAATGAATCAACATTGAAATATAAATATTTCTTTTCAGCAATTCCTGAGAACTCTATTAAAGATCAAAATAAATTCTTAAAAGAATTTAAATCTGATGTTAAATTTATATGTTCATATGAGATTTCAAAATCTAATGAAAAAGAGTTGAATTTATATTTAAAAAA
>QCUA01000030.1 GCA_003210915.1 Prochlorococcus sp. AG-676-L21
GTTCTTTACCGTGCATAATCATTAAACCTTTTTTTACACTCCAAGGGGCCCTTATAAACATTATGCACATTGCATACACGATTTCTCTTAAGGATAATGTATCAGTTAGAAATCCATACCATTGAGTTTTAGGTAATTTAAAGAAACTACCAAAAAATTCTCTTAATAGTTTTTCATCGAATCTCATAAGTTTTTCCAAACCAAATTGGTAGATTGATTTCTTTCTTATTAATTCTTTAGGCCATAAACTCTCCCAACCTTTTCTAGCAATATGATAAGTACTTAATTTTTTATCATTCATTGCAGTTGATATGGCTTTTGCCACTAGTGGAGCTCTCCTTAAAACATTACCAATTAGATATCCTGATGCTGGGTGAACCATTGAAGCTGCACCGCCGTACCCCAGTACTTGTTGTTTAAAGTCTGGGATAGGCATATTCATGGGTAAAAACAAACCAAGTTCTTCATGTTGCATGCTAGTAATTGAGATGTTTCTGTAAGAAAGTCTTTTTTCTAACCTTTCTTTTAAATTATCCATTGATAAAGGATTTACTAATCCAAGCGAAGTCTCTTCAAGAAAATACTTTCCATTTCCCATATCCATTGCATAAAGAAAAGTAGGTGGTTCTTTTTTTTGCTCCTCATTTAAATGATCATTACGATAATCCATTAAGACAAATTGCCCTTTTTTTAGTGGAGGCTTACTAAAACTTCCTACTATTCCATAACAAGTCTGGACTGCTAATGGTCCACATGATTTTAATTTAAGAAATACTGGATCATACCCTGTTGCATCTACAACTAATCTTGCTGAGTAAGTTTTGCCATCACTGGTTGTAACAGTACTTTTTTGTTTCTGAAAGTTTATCTTCTCTGCAAAACCCTCATGCCATTTAATGAGAGATTTATTACATTCATTTAACCAGTAACTATGTAATTTCTTCTTGTCAAATAATCCATAATCTAAAGAATGCTCAGTTGCTTTATTCTCATAGTGATGTTCTTCAAGAGAACCATGCCCAAAAAAACTAACGGTATTTTTCCACCTATATTCAAGTAAATCCTGAAGCCCAAGTTGATCTACTTCCTTTCCCCAAATACCATAAGTGTTTGGCCAAGGCTCGTCAGGACCATTAGGGGAAAGAACCTCTACCTCTAATTTTTCTTTCCCTAAAGCTGAGGCAATCGCCATCCCCGCAGGTCCTGCTCCTAAAACTAATACATCGGGCAATCTTGTGGAAGGCATTAATTATAAATTCTGAAGTTAAAAAAGTTTTTGAAAAAATAAAAAATATCTAAAACTTCATTCTTATAATTCATTCAAAAATTTTATAATGAGAATAAATTTAATAATAAGCAAGAGACTCTATAACTAGCCCTTTTGTTTTGAGTGTTTTAACAATAATTTATAAGAAATTAAAAGAAAAAAAATAATATATAATTTTCTTATTGTAAATAATTGCTTGTTTAATACATATGATAAAAGATAAAAATATCTTAATAACAGGAGGTAATTCTGGGATTGGTTTTTTTACAACAATTAACTTGTTGAAGACTCAAAATAATTTATATATTCCAATCAGATCATTATCAAGAAAAGAAGAATTTTTATTAAAACTAATAAAGTATTTTGATAAAGAATATATAGAAAATCATTTAAATCTAATTGATAATATTGATTTGTCAAATTTGGAAAATATTCATAAAGTTAGAGCTTTTTTAATCAGAAAAAATGTTTCTTTAGATGTGGTTATTTTAAATGCAGGCTTACAATATACTGGATCTTTTTATCCTAAAGTCTCAAAACAGGGGGTTGAACTAACTTTCGCTGTAAATCATCTCGCACATTTTTATTTGGTTAATATTCTTATAGATCTAATAAATAATAAAAACGAATCTAGGATAATTATTACATCATCTGATGTTCATGATCCAAAGAGTTCTGGAGGGAATGTTGGAGAGAAAGCAGGTTTAAATAATTTAATAAATTTTAAAGATGAAATTTCAGGAAACTATACAAATTTTAATTCTGACAAGGCTTATAAAAATAGTAAATTATGTAATATTTTGTTTGCTAAGGAACTTTCAAAAAGATTACAAATTAAATCTAGTAAAATATCTGTTATTTCTTGGGCTCCTGGTCTTGTAATTCCTAATGAAGATATGGGCTTTTTCAGATATAGTATGAAATTTAATATCTTTGGATATATTGTTTTTTCAAGTATTGCAAAAAATATTTTAGGTATTTCTGAAAATGTAGAAAATGCAGGGAAGTTGCTTTCTGATATCGCTTTTGATAATGATTTCAATAATATTAAGTACTTACATTTAAGCAATAAGCTTGTCTTTTATAAAAAACATAAATTACTTAAAAGTGAAGTAAGTGAGGAAGCTAGTAAAAAAGAACTTGCTTTAAGACTTTGGAGTTTTAGTGAGGAATTATGCCGATCATTTGGATTCGTTTCTCTCAATATTTAATGTTTGAGTTGGGAATGCAAATTCTATTTTATTTAAAGAAAATTCTTCAATAATTCTTAAGTTGATACTTTGTTGTGCTTCCATAGCTGCTAAATAATTATTGGTTGGGATGTAATAAACTAGTTCAAAATTAAGACTGAAGTCTCCAAAATCTGTAAAGTGACATCTATCAAAAGAGGCATCTTTAGTTTCTTCAATGATTTTTTTTATTATTTTTGGAATCATTTTCATCAGGGATGGAGAAGTTTCATAAACAACTCCTAATTTATGAACTAGTCTCCTTTTCTTCATCTGAGCATAATTTGAAATGATCCCATTAGTTAATGCACTATTACTCATAACTATTACTTCTCCGTTAATACTTCTTATTCTTGAAGATCTTACCCCTACTCTTTCTACCATTCCTAACACGCTATCAGACTTTATAAATTCCCCTTTCTGAAACGGTTTATCAAGCAAAATTGTAATGTATTCAAAAAACTCTTGCACTGGATCTTTTAATGCTAAACCTGCTCCGATACCACCTGCACTAAGCAAAGCCCAAATTGCGGTCATTTGTACTCCTATATTTTGTAAGAAAAATATTGATCCTATGGTCCAAGTAAAAGCCTTAATTAAAGGTGTTAATGATGAGATCATTGAACTTATTGAGGAGTCATCAATTTTTGCTGTAGATTCTGTTAAAGATCTTATTAATACTTTATTTAGAGCTTTAATGATAATTATTAATATAAGTAATTTTTGAATATTTAATAGTACAGATATAAAAGTTATTTCATCAGTGAAGAAATAATCAATTGCGAAATAAGCTGAGAGAAGAAAACCTATTGGTCTAATAATTCCAGTAAGTATTTCAAAAATAAAATCATCAAAATTTGTTTTTGTTCTTTTAGAAATCCTTTTAAAAATAATCTTTGAAATTTTAGATATTATTATTGATAATATTATTCCAATAAAAAATATAGAAATTGCCAAAAACAAGTTTTCCGTAAATAATTTCATATCTAATAAATCCTTAAATAACTAATATTTAAAGTTTAAATTATCTCTAAAAATAAACCAGTCTTAATTACCTTTAACTTTTGATAATATTACTAATTTCTTTAAATTCTTTTCTATCTGAGGTTTTACAAATTTCGAAAATTATTGATTCTGTAGTAGTAATAATTGCTCCTTTATTAAGCATTCTTTGTAGTGCTATTTCGTGATCTAAATTATTTCTGCTTCCCATGGCATCAGATATTATTAGTACTTCATATCCCTTTTTTAAAAATTCTAAGGCACTTTGTTGTATGCAAATGTGTGTTTCAAATCCGCAAATTATCAAATTACTAATTTTTTTATTATTAAGTTCCTCAAAAAGAAATTGACTAGTAGCTAAGCTAAAATCCATTTTTTGAATATTAGTAAAACCTTCTTTGGGTAAAAGCTTTGGGATTGTTTTACCCAGTTTTTGAGGGTTTTGTTCTGAGACAAAAATGTTTTTATCAAGGATTTGGTAAGCACTTAATAGCTTTTGGATATTCTTGATTATTGAATCTTTGTTATTAATGGGGGATATAATTTTTTCTTGAATATCTACTAATAGTAAAGCGTTTTTGAGTGGTAATTCCTTTTTAGAAGAATGTGTCATTAATTTCTTTTCTACAATATTTAAAGCGATATCCTAAATATATTTATGTATTTAATGTAATTTTTTTAAGGAACTTTAGTAAATATTTATTAGTTATAAGTTGATTTAATCTCATCAAGAGTTATTATTGAGAATAAATCCACTCCCTATAATTGTCTTTATCTTCTCAATATCAAGTTATCACATCTCCTTTAGGAGATGGCTTACATAAAGATGGGAAGAGATTAACTTCGCAAAGACTTAAGGTTTTAAATTTATTTGAGAATATCGGAGCAGGTAATCATTTAAGTGCGGAAGAGGTTCATGAAAAATTAATTAAATCTCGTTCTAAAGTTTCCCTCGCAACAATATATAGAACTTTGAGACTTCTCGTTCAGATGGGTTTATTACATGAATTAGAGCTTAGTGAAGGCGGTCATCGATATGAATTATTAAGTAATGAGACTGCAGATCATCATCACTTGATTTGTATTAGATGTGGACGTACTGAAGAATTTGAAAGTGATGAAGTATTGAAGGCCGGTAAAGTAGCCGCTAAAATTAATGGTTTTAAACTTATTGAATCTTCTTTAAATGTTAGAGCTATATGTCCTAATTGTATTTAGCAGGAATTAGGTTAAAGTTCCTCCACAGCTTGATCCCGCCCCTGCTGTACAAGCAAAGCAATGTTCATTAACAGCTACTCCATAATTAAATTTAAATGATTTATTAATTAAATCAGAAAGTGTCTTTGGCCCTTTATTTCCTTTTAAATTTATTTGCTGATTAAAGTCACAATCATAGATTTGACCTTGCCAATTTACACTTATCGTTTTTCTGCACATAAGGTTTTCTAAATTATTTTTATTAAAATTTTCTTTAAGTAATTTGTAATATGAACCAAGTTTGTTTTCTCTATTAAGAGAGTCTGCGTATCTATTAATTGGCATATTGGTTATTGTATAAAGATTATTAAATGAGATATTGTACTTTTCAAAAAGTATTCTTTTATAATCTGCTTCTAAGATTTCTTGTGATGGAGGAAGGATAGGATTTATGGGATTATAAACTAGATTTAATTGAAGTCCATCTTTTTGTTTCCCATATCCTAAATCATTAAGTATTTTTAGAGCATTAATACTTTTATCAAAGACTCCATAACCCCTTTGCAATTCTACATTATCCTTTTCATAGCATGGTAGTGATGCTGTTACTATTATGTTATTCTTAGCAAGAAACTGGGGTAAGTCTTCAAAACCATCTTCAAAGAAAATTGTTAAATTACATCTATCAATAATATCAATATTTTTATCACTTAAAGTAGTAATTAAATTTCTAAATTCAGGATGCATTTCTGGAGCCCCCCCGGTAATATCTAAAGTTTTAATTTTATATTTTTCTATTACTTTTGGAATGAGTGAAATTATTTCATTAGACATCTTTTCGGTACGTAATGGGCTTGAATTTACATGGCAATGTTTACAAGCCTGATTACATTTAAGGCCAATATTTATCTGGAGTGTTTCAATATATTCTTTCTTTATTAAAGGAAAACTATCTATCATATTTTGTGATTTATTGTTCTCAGTTTAAAAAATTTATTTAAGAATTAGGTTTTTAATTTTGATCTTTTTTTTGCAAATGCAATAAACCAGTTTAAATATTCTTTGGGGCCATTCTGAAAAATAATATCAAACTTTAAGTTGTCTGCCTCATCGCTTATTCCTTTTAAACCAGATATTTTTGTAGAAGGTCTATAAACTTCTCCTGAACTACTGTCAACGAAAATTATTTTATTATTACTATCAAACTCTTTTCCTAGTAATTGTATAAATTCTAAGAATGACCGATCACTACCTCCTCTTGAATAACTATTATTGATATTTTTTTGTGATGTAACTGTGTCGCCAATTCCAATAATTGTTGGCATATCTTCTGATTTAATATATTTTTTGCAGAAATTTACTTTTTCTATTATCGATTTAGGAGAGTCTCTAAAATTAAAGTTTCTACCAAATGGAGCTTTTCCAGTATTATCATAAATAAATTTATTTAATAAAAAGAGGACACCGGAGTCTTTTACTGCTCCTTTAAGAAGTAACTGAATATCGGTTGACCCAATATCATTTTTACTAGAAAGTTTTATTATTTCATTTCCTTCTTTGCTCCCTAGATTTGGTGATATGTGAAGAAAAAACGAGTTTTTAAGTCCTTGAGCTTTGGCTTTATAAATAATTTCATTCATCATATCTTCAAAGCTTTTTTGAATGATTTTTCTTTTTTCAGAATCGTCTTTTACTAAATCGAAAAGGCTATTGAAATTTATTGTTGGAGAGAACCTTGTTTTACATATCGATTTTGAAGCATGAGAATTTATTTCTTCTTGATTAATATTAGGAAAAATTTTCTTTACTATTTTTTCAAAACTTGGCATCATTAAGTCAGGAACTTTGGCTAAGAAATCAACCTCTTGTTTCGATACTCCCTCAAAACTAATATTCCCATTACTATCTTGATATTCAACCCCACATGCAGCTAAACCTCTTAAATAAAGCCCTTTTTCTTTTGGCTGATCAATACTTCTTAGGCTCCTTTCAACTATTCTGTTAACCCCTCTTGGACCTTCATGTTCTCCGCAAGTTAAAACATAAAATTCTTTTTCTAAATTTTTAACGGCAAATATGAATTTTGATTCCAGTTTTCTAGTCATTGGGTCTTTTACCAATGGAATACATACTCCATCTATATCTTGAATAAATAAGATATTTTTAGATTTAATTATTATTTCTTCAAAATCTAAATTAATGTTTTTCATTTTCTATTATGAAAATTCCCTCTCTTTTGAATCCATAATAAAGCTTGAACTTGAAAATATAAAATTCAAAATTTATATTAAAACGATTTGCGATGGCAATAAATTGGTTTAATGTATAAAAATGCTATTTATAGAAAATATTAAGATAATTTATGGATAAAAAGAACAAAATGAATAATAGTTTTTTTAGGCAGTTAAATAACGAAGAATCTTTTTATTCATTGTTAGAAGACATTGAAAGCTGCAAAGTGGGATTCTATAGTGTTGGATTATATCCAGCATCATTAGCATATAACTGTGCAATGCATTCTGAGTCAAATAATATTCTTTTAGCTCCAAGACCTGGAAGAGATTTATTAGGTGCTTTTTCTAAAGATGTTCTATCCAATATGGAAAACAAAATAATAGAAAAAGTAGAAGGTATGGGAAATTACTTTTTTGAGGGTAAAAGTAAGACTAATACACTCGAAGATCTTCTTTTAAAATGTAAGATCGTTATTCTCGCTTCAAATAGTAATCACATTCAAAATGATATTCGTTATGCCATAGAATTAAGAAAATCTTTAAATCGTGAAAATGTAGTTCTTGCATGTCTTGTGGGCTCTTTTTGTTTTGATGATGAAGATGAAAAACCATATATTTTATGTAATCAATATCCTGATTTAGCTTTCTTTACAGGCTTTCATCGTCATGGTGCATTGCGAAACCCTAAAGATAGTTTTACCGCTAATTTTTGTCATCCTGACTCATTAACAGCTCTAATTGGTGCAAGAATTTTAAATCAATTATCTCCAAATATTCAAGTGTCACCAGGAGTTCATAATATTGAATGCCAGTACATTAAGTCCATAAAAAATATTTCTTCAATATTCGCAGGGTTTGTTACTAACTTTCATTCAGAAAAGCCTGGAATGTTGCCCACAATCAATACTGTTTTATTAACTCAGTGCTTGGATCAAGCAGCTACTGTTTCTTTAAAAGTTAGAAAAGAAAATAAATTTCAAAACTTAAATTTTTCATTAAAAGAACTTGGATATGGTGAAGATATTATTATCGCTAAAGAAAATCTCGGGAACAAATATGTTGAATCAGCTGATTATACGTTTTCTCAACTAAATGCTGTTAAAGCTGATGTTTTAGGTAGCATGTCGTTGCCAATAGAGGGAAATCCAACAAGGAATTTTCAGGCAGGACAAGTTTTATCAGATATGCTTTTAAAACTTAAGAGATGTCCTAATGATATCGGTGAGTTTATTAATTGGTGTGAAAAATTTAGCTTAGGTCAAGGAGGCCTTGAGGGCTTGAAATCGCTAATATATTGGCCCAAGATTTACAGGGAATTTAATATTAAAAATAATAATTGCTCGATGATTAACCTAATTTATTTATGCTTTAATGCAAAAGCTGTAGAAAAAAAAGATATTTATGAAGTATTAATTAATTCAGATGCAATAACTAATTTTTGTCAGGAATCTGTAAAGCCTAATTTATGTTTAGAACTAAATTATAAACTTCAAGGAATAGATATTTTTGATAATAAAAAATTATTTGATGAGAAATTAAAACCAAATAGTAATAAAATAAATTTTGATAAAAAATTAAATGAAAAATTATCTTCTAAAAAAAATCCAAACTACATTAAAGCAATAAATATAATAAATAAATACTTTACTAATTAGTACAATACTTACTAAATTTATCTAAATCAATTGAGATGCTCTTTTCTATTATTTACTTATCCTAATTTCAGAGTTAGACTTATTAAGTTAAAGTAGGTTTTTTTTTGAATAAAGAATTATCACATCGCTCTCATGAACTCAAAGCTCTTGGTTGGAACCAAGAAGATTTATCAAGGTATGAAGACTTATGGGACTATAGTCAAAGATGGGGATTGATAAATTTAGAAAGAGAAGACAGACAATTTTTGAAAAAAGCAGAGAAATTACTTCCGAAAATTCAAAATAAAAAAGCATCTGTTAAAAAATCTATTGAAGAGAAATCTTATTATTTATGGTTAAATTTCTATCTTGAAGAAATTAAAATTTTTAGTGAATCTAACTTGCCCAAAAAACAAGTAAGTGTTTGGACTCTTTTGATTGAAGAGGAGTTGAAACTTCTTAAAGAGCTGCAACCAGTAATGGGATTACCAGATACTTTGAAGGCTAAAAATTTGTTTGTTAATAGAAAACAAATTATTGAAAAAGCTTTTAAAGAATACGATGCTAAAAATAATGACGAGCCTTTTGATTTCATTAATATATTTAATAAATCTGAAAAAGATGTGAGTAAAAGCTGGAAATCTATTACTGAAAAAGATCCTGAAGCAAACAAAACTTTCCCTACTGTCGACAGAAAAAATGTAGAAGATTTAAGATCTGAAATAAATGAAGATTTAAAATCATTTATGATGGAAAATTATCCATCATTAAAAGAGGATTTATAAAGATTTATCTTTTTTGTATTTATTTTTAGGAAGTTTTTAAGTTAAATAGATAATAGGATTAATTTAAAAATTTTGAGTAACCAAAAGTTCGAGACTCTTCAGTTACATGCAGGTCAAGAGCCTGATCCAACTACTAACTCTAGAGCAGTCCCTATTTATCAGACAAGTTCTTATGTTTTTGATAACGCTGAGCATGGAGCAAATCTTTTCGGATTAAAAGAATTTGGAAATATCTATACAAGACTAATGAACCCCACTACTGATGTCTTCGAAAAGAGGATGGCAGCTTTAGAGGGCGGTATGGCTGCATTAGCGACTTCATCAGGTCAAGCTGCTCAATTTCTGGCAATAGTAAATTGTATGAAAGCAGGAGATAATTTTGTCTCTACATCCTTCTTATATGGAGGAACTTATAATCAATTTAAAGTTCAATTTCCTCGATTGGGAATAGAAGTTAAATTTGCTGAAGGAGATAGTGTTGATAGTTTTAAAGACAAAATAGATGATAAAACTAAAGCAATCTATGTTGAATCAATGGGAAATCCTAGATTCAACATCCCAGATTTTGAAGGTCTTTCTAATTTAGCTAAGGAAAATGGAATTCCTTTAATTGTTGATAATACTCTTGGGGCGGGAGGAGCTCTAATTAAACCTATTGATTTTGGTGCCGATATTGTTGTAGAAAGCGCAACTAAATGGATAGGAGGACATGGAACGAGTATTGGTGGTGTAATTGTTGATGCAGGAACTTTTGATTGGGGAAATGGAAAATTCCCACTTATAAGTGAACCAAGTGCTGCTTATCACGGCCTAGTACATTGGGATGCGTTTGGATTTGGGAGTGATATATGTAAATCTTTAGGGGTACCTGATAATAGGAATATAGCCTTTGCCTTAAGAGCTAGGTTGGAGTGTCTAAGAGATTGGGGCTCAGCTCAAAGTCCTTTTAATTCTTTCTTATTATTACAAGGTTTAGAAACCTTAAGTTTGAGAATAGAAAGACAAACTTCTAACGCTCTTGAATTAGCAAAATGGTTAGATTCAAATCCTCAAGTTACAAGTGTTAATTTCCCTGGTTTGGAATCTGATCCTTATTACTCAAGAGCTAAAAAATATACTACAGGCAGAGGAATGGGATGTATGCTTATGTTCTCTTTAAATGGCGGATATGAAAACGCTGTTAAATTTATTGATTCTTTGGAATTAGCTAGTCATCTGGCTAATGTGGGAGACTCCAAAACTTTAGTTATTCATCCTGCATCCACAACACACCAGCAATTATCAGAGGAAGAACAATTATCAGCAGGCGTTACTCCAACAATGGTAAGAGTATCTGTTGGTATAGAGCATATTGATGATATAAAAGCAGATTTTGAGCAGGCACTCTCAAAAATTACTTAAATAATGGAGATTCTTTGGCTTTAATAATACCTAGTAATTATCACAAGATTAGTGACGTTGAGAAAAATCATATTTCTTGGATTGAACCGGATTTGGCTGAAAGACAAGATATCCGTCCATTAAGGATTGGTATTTTAAATATTATGCCTCTTGGTAAGCAATACGAATTCAATTTATTACATCCTCTTGGTTTATCTCCTCTTCAAATAGAGCCTGTTTGGATAAAATTAAAAACTCACTCATATAAAACATGGGATCTTAACCATTTAAATAATCTTTATACAACGTGGGAGGACGCAAATGATCCAGAACCATTAGATGGAGTAATTATTACAGGAGCACCTGTTGAGCATTTAGCTTTTGAAGAAGTTAAATATTGGAATGAATTTGTAAATATTACTAATGAAGCAAGAAATTTATGTGCAAGCACTCTTGGGTTGTGTTGGGCAGGATTTGCACTTGCTTATTTGGCTGGTATTAATAAAACAGTATTTGATAAGAAATTATTCGGGGTATTCCCATTAAAGAGTCTTTCCCCTGGTCATCCTTTAATGGGTACGCAAGATGATGAATTTATTTGTCCTCAAAGTAGATTTGCAGGGTTACCTGATCTTGAAATGGAAGAAGCTCAAAAAGAAGGGAAATTGAATTTGCTTGCATATGGCAAGGATGTTGGTTACACAATATTTGAAACTAAAGATCAAAAACAACTCATGCACTTAGGTCATCCTGAATATACAGTGCATAGAATAATTAGCGAAATTAATAGAGATAAAGAAAAGGGGGATGTACCTCCTCCTCAGAATTTTGATATTAATTGTTCAAACACATCTTGGAGATCTCATCGGAATCTCCTTTTCCAGCAATGGCTATGGTTTTGTTATCAGCAAGTTAGTTTAAGTTAAATTTAATTAGTGAGAGGTTTCAAGACCGCCTAGTCTTTCAAATAAGTTCAAGCTTTCTTTATTTAAACCAATAATTTCAACTTTTGAACCGCTATTTTTGAATTTTCTAATAATTTGATCTAAAGCAACAACCCCGCTCTGGTCCCAAATATGCGCTAAAGACATGTCAATTAAAATATCTTTTGGATGCTCATGAATATCGAATCCTTGTAGAAAATATATTTTACTTACAAAAAATAATTGACCTTCAACTTTGTAGGTTATTTGGTTTTTACCTTTAACTCTTGAAACCGTGATTACTTTTGCAACTTTCCTGCTAAAAAGTATTGCAGCTAAACCAACTCCTGCAATAACACCTAGGGCAAGATTATGTGGTTTTGTAAGCATCGTAACTGCAAATGTCATAAGCATTACTGCAGTGTCACTTTTTGGTATCTTTCTAATATTCTTCAAACCAGTTAAATCAGCAGTGCTTACTGCAATTGTGATCATTATTGCTACTAAAGCGGCCATGGGTATGGCCCCTATCCATGGTTTTAAAAGGATGATCATTAATAGTAAAGATAATCCTGAAATTAAAGTTGATAACCTAGATTTACCTCCATTCTCATTATTCATAACGGATTGCCCTACTAGCGCACAACCTGCCATGCCTCCAAATAAAGAGGATATTATATTAGCTATACCTTGTCCCCTTGCCTCTTTGTTTTTGTTGGAACTTGTGTCTGTGGCATCATCTAATATATCTTGAGTTAAGAATGTTTCCATTAAACCAACGAGGGATATTGCCAAAGATGTTGGCAATATTACACCTAAAGTTGAAAGGTTAAATGGTACTTTCCCATTAGCTAATTCACCAAATGGCAAGGAGAGACTAGGGAATCCATTCGGTAATGTCCCTAAATCACTAACAGTAGGGATTTCTAATTTAAAAAATAAACTTATTAAAGTAAGTAAAACAATTGCTACTAATTGAGAAGGAATTACTTTTGTTATTTTGGGAAATCCGTAAATAACAATTAATCCTAAAATTACAAGAATCCAAACGGTAGGTATTTGACTATTTGTCGGATATTTTGAAAGTTCATTTTCTAATAGTTTCCCTTCATTAATGCCAATTCCTAGTTGAAGGAATTGAGCTTGAAAAATTAATAAAGCAAGAGCATTTACAAATCCGCTTAATACACCTGTCGGTACAAACCTCATTTGATAAGCCAGCCTTAGATATCCCCAGAGTATTTGAAAAACACCTGTTAATAATCCTGCTGCTATTAAATAGGAAAGACCAAGATTTGTTCCAGGGGCCTGAGCTTCTCCAATAGCAACAACCCCAGTCATTAAAAGAGCTGTTGATCCTGTCGCGGAAGTAATCATACCCCTTCTGCCACCAAGAATCGCAATTGTTATAGATAAGCAGAATGCGCCATAAAGTCCAACTTTAGGATCAACTCCAGCAATTCCAGAAAAAGCAATCGCTTCAGGAATCATTGCAAAAGCTACTACTAATCCCGAAAGAATATTAGATTTTGGATCATCTAACCAATTTTTAGATAAATATTTTGTGAAATTTGACATTTTAATTTCTTCTTATACTTAAAAAAATAGCTTATAGAGGAGGCAAAATACTTTCTGGATCACAAATATTCTTTAAAGTTTTTAATTCACCAAGTCTTTCTCCAAAAGTTAAATAGATTTCTTCTTCGTGAGAATTTAAATGATTATGAATCTGAGCTAGATGTATTTTTGGAAAAAATATTTTTAGTTTCTTCCACGATTCATTCATCCACTTCAAAACAATTTCCTTTTCTTTAAGATCGTCTTTTTTCCATGCGGCATAGATCCAAGGTTTCCAAGTGCTTGCCCGATGAATAAAGAAACTTGATTTATGGTCTAATTCTTTTGTCTTTCCTCCAAGCTGTTGTGAGGCAACATAACAAGATTTATTTGGTTTGTCCTTAATTATTTCTTTCATATGTTTAACAAAAATTTGAACATTATCTTTTAAATCTTCTCCAAGAAGGCTTATTACTTCTGAATGGTTATTTTTATTTAATTCAAATAGATCTAATTCTTTTGGAAAAAAGTTTATCTGATTATAGTTTTCATAACTTTTTATTTTGAGTGAATTAAATTTTTCAAGTTTTTTTAAATAGTTTTTGATAATTTTGTTATCTGAATCATTTTTAATCTCCGCGAAGATATAAATATATATATCTTCGGCATAAATCCATTGTAGGCTTAAATTTTCTGGGAATCCCTCAGCCAAATTAATAATCTTTGAGAGTTCATTATCATCTACGAATCCTTCAATAATTTGAATAGGGTGAGATTGGAATGTTTTAAGACCAATTTCAGTAATTATTGCGAGAAAAGGAGCAGCACCTTTAAGTCCTTCCCACAATAGTTTTTGGGTGGAATCCAGACTGTTTTGTTCTAAAGATATAAAATTTCCATTCCCTAAGTATCCCTTTATAGACTCAATATTATCAATAGCTAATCCATATCTTCGACTCATCGGACTTATTCCTCCAGTTAATATGTAACCTGCTCCGGGAAGTTTTGATAGGCCTGTAGGGAAGGTCTTATTATGTTTTTCTAAATAATTCATAAGATCCTTCATAATCACCCCACCTCCAATTTTTATTAAATTCTTTTCTTTCTCAAGATGAATTTGGTTATATTCTTTTCTTAAATCAAGAGTATTTAAACCATTTCTAGCGCAGCTTGATGTAGTACCCCCGCTGCAAACACAAAGATATTCTGATTTTGGGGATGATTTGTAATGGCTATTAAATAAATGATCGTCTATTTTATAAATTAGGTTTTTAACTTGTGCATCACTGGAATTAATATTTGGGACTTCAAGTAAATTATTATTTTTTTTCACTACTAAATATTCTTATTTACTATTATGTTATTAGTTATTGCTTACAATTGGATACTTTTGATTCGAACCTAAATAAGCAAATTGGCATCCTCATTTGTGGTCATGGGAGTAGAAATAAATTAGCTATTACAGAATTTAAGGAATTAACTAGGCTTATACAAAAAAAATATCCATCGATATTAGTTGAGTTTGGTTTTTTGGAATTTGCAAAACCATCTCTTATTGATGCTTTGGATAAATTAAGAAATAGTTCTATAACAAAAGTAATAGCTATACCGGCTATGCTTTTTGCTGCTGGACACGTGAAAAATGATATACCAAGTTTGCTTATGAATTATGCGAAGAAAACAGATATAGAAATAATTTATGGAAGAGAATTAGGAATTAATAATTTAATGATTAGTGCAGCCTGCGAGAGAGTTAAAGAAGTATTCCAAAAAAATAATTCTCTAATTCCTGCAGAATCATTATTAGTATTAGTTGGAAGAGGCTCTTCTGATCCTGATGCGAATTCTAACGTATCTAAAATTACAAGAATGGTTGTTGAAGGTGTTGGTCTGGGATGGGGAGAAACTGTATTCTC